>NZ_OZ026470.1:309380-618760 GCF_964019925.1 Spiroplasma endosymbiont of Cantharis nigra | reverse complement strand
AGAATTTAAAGAAATTAAGCATGCTAAAAAAATAGAGTTTAGAAAAGTTAAAAAAGCTAATAAAATTAAAATAAATAGAGTTGCAAAACAAAATAACTATTTATCAGAAGTTTTAGTAAAAACATTTAGATTTGGGTTAGTAAGATCTTTATTATTAATTGTTTTATATACAGTTCTTGGAATCATCTTAGCTTCATCAATGTCAAGTATTTGATCATTTGGAGCTTCAATGATAATTGGGATTTTTGTTTCAAGTGTATTTGTATTGTTTATTTCATTACCATTGTGGGTAGTATTTGAACAAATAAGAATAAGAAATCAATTAGCAAGAAAACGTTTCATAAATGGTTTATATGTTTCAAAAGAAGAACAAATCATAGAAGGAATAAATGATTAAGAGGTAAATAAATATGGATATAAAGAAATATATTTTAGATGTTCATAATTTCCCAATAGAGGGAGTAACCTTTAAAGATATTACTCCGTTATTAAATGATAAAGATGCTTTTAAATATGTAATTGATAAAATGGTTGAGTATGTCAAAGCAAAAAAAGCAACTGTTATTGTTGCTCCAGAAGCTAGGGGTTTCTTATTTGCATCAGCAGTTGCATATGCAGCAAACTGTAGATTTGTTTTAGTAAGAAAACCTGGAAAATTACCAAGAAAAGTAAAAGATGTTGAATATGTTTTAGAATATGGTAAAGGTCATATTCAAATGCATGTGGGAGACTTAAAAGAAAACGATAATGTAATTATTGTAGATGATGTCTTAGCAACTGGTGGTACTATGAAAGCGATTGTGGAGCTTGTTAATCAAGAAAAAGCAAAAGTTGGAGGAATAGTATTTGTAGCTGATTTATCATTCTTACATGAACCAGATTTATTTAAAGAATTTGATTCAAAAAGTTTAGTAACTTATTAGTATAAAAAGACAAAATATTATAATATTTTGTCTTTTTTTAAATGTAAAAAAATCATAGCCAACTTACTATTATTAGTTTAATTTATATATAATATAGTTAATAATAAATTATGAAAGACAAGGGGAATTTTATGCAGTCAAGAGCCTCAATGAGTGAACAAGAATTTAATTTTATTGAATGTCGTGATGTCGAAGTTCTTGTTTCAGAAATGAAAAAATATATTAAAAATAAAAAATTAATTGATGAAGTTAAAAGGGCATACTATTATGCTGAAGAAAAACATAAAAATCAAAAAAGAAAAAGTGGAGATCCTTTCATAATACATCCACTTTCAACTGCATATTATTTAGCTCAATGAAGAATGGGACCAAAAACTATTATTGCTGGTCTTTTACATGATGTAATTGAAGATACCCCTGTTACTTTCTCAGAAATTGAAGAATTATATGGTGTTGAAGTTGCAGATATTGTTGAAGCTGTAACAAAAGTAAGTTACTTTACAAAAGAAAATCGTGAGCAAATGAAAGCTAATTATTTAAGAAAACTATTCTTATCAATGATTAGAGATATTAGAGTTATTATTGTAAAAATTGCTGACCGTATGCATAATTTATTAACTCTTCAACATATGAAACCTGAAAAGCAAAAAGTAATTGCTAAAGAAACATTAGAAATTTACTCAACAATTGCTCATAGAATTGGTATGAAAAATGCTAAAAATCTTTTAGAAGATTACTCATTTGAGTATTTAAACCCAAAAGAATTTAAAAGGGTTAAAAGTCTTTTAGAAGAAGACAAAAGTACAAGAAAGGAAATAATTACTGAAATTATTTCTGAAGTTAATAAAAAATTAAAAGCTGGTGGTATCTCAAATGTTACAATTTTTGGTCGATCAAAAACAATTTATTCAATTTATAGAAAATTAACTCAATTTGGTAAGTCATTTAGTGATATTCACGATATTTTGGCTGTAAGAATTATTACTGAAAAACAAGATGATTGTTATAGAATTCTTGGTTGATTACATCAACTATTTACACCTTTATCAGGAAGATTTAAAGACTATATTGCAACACCAAAAAACAATTTATATCAATCATTGCATTCAACATTAGCAAGTAAAGATGGAGTTATTTTTGAAGCACAAATAAGAACATATGAAATGGACGATATTGCTGAAAACGGAGCAGCTGCCCACTGAAAATATAAAGAGGGTGAAAAAAATATTGATATTGCTGAGAAACAAAAGGAAATTGATTTAAAAGTAGATATGTTTACAAGATTAATGGACTTAGAAAAATTAGCATCAGAAGCTGCAGAGTTAGATTACGATGAAGAATCACAAAAAATTGATTTAAGTGGAGAAGTAGTTGAAGAAGCTTTTAAATCAGATTATTTAGCACCAATGATTTATATTTTAACTCCTGATGGAAATGTTGTTAATTTACCATTTGGATCAACTGTTTTGGATTTTGCATATAAAATTCATACTGAAGTTGGGAATAAAACTATTGGAGCTAAAATTAATGGGGTATTTTCACCTTATAACTCAACATTAAACTCAGGAGAAATGGTTGAAATACAAACTTCAAAAGAAACAAATCCTCATGAAAAATGATTGCGTTTTGTACGTACTTCAACAGCGCGAAGAGCTATTGAAGATTATTTAAATACTGAAAAAGTAAAAGAACAAGCAAAAGAACAAATTACGAATCAAAAAATTATTAGAAATGTTAAACGTGAAGTTGATAGATATATAATTGCTCACAACTTAAAATGACAAGTAAAATCAATTGATGAAATTCAAAAAAAATTAAATGTTTTAGATTATAAAAATATTGATGAGTTTTTATTATCAGTTGGTAATGGTGACTTTACTATTCCAGAAGCAGTTGAAATTGTATATGTATCAAAACAAGAACTAAAAGATATTGAAGTAATCAATGATATGAAAACTAGAAAATATAAGTCAGCTAAGGGAAGAGATGACTTAAGAATTAATGGAATTGAAAAAGTTAATTGTACTCTTGCACAATGTTGTTATCCAGTTCCTGTTGAACCAGTTACTAGTTTTATGTCAAAAACAAAAGGAATTCAAGTTCATCGCAGTGATTGTTTAAATATTACCAATATTAAAAGAGTAAAAAACTTATTAGAAACAGAGTGAATTGAAGCAAAAACTGAAGATAGAAACTATAATGCTAAAATAAGAATGACAACCTATGATCGACCAGGAATCTTATTGGATATAATTAACGTTTTTAATGCTCAAAGAGTAAATCTAAATGAGGTTAAAGTTATTTCTCAAGAAGAAGATTATTCAGGTAAGGGAAGTATGATTATAAGTGTCAATAATGCTGATCAGTTAAATGTGATATTAAAATCACTTTCAGAAATACCTGGAGTGATTGGAGTTACAAGAGCAACTTCATCAGAAAATCCAATGGCATAATTATATTTTATTGTAAAATGTCTTATAAAAGTTTAAATAAAAATTAACATTATTAAGAAATATTAATTAAAAGCACTTCTAGAAGTGCTTTTAATGTTTTATACTAATAACAAAATACAAAGTAGGCTTAAACTATTATTTTTACTATATTGATATATAATAAAAATGGTGCTAAATTTACCACATGAATATACTTTGTCAAGTATACAAAATGTTTTTTTATAAAGTAATTGCATTTAATGCAATTACTTTTATTTTGTTTCAATTATTAAAGTATTCATAAGATGGAGGGTTAGAAGTTTTAACTCGTATTCTTTCATAATTATAGAAGTGAATATATTTACTAATAGAGCTTTCCAATTTTTCAAAAGAGTTTACTTTTAACTCTTTTTTTCATTCCTCTTTTAATGAAGAAAAAAATGTTTCACACATTGCATTATCTATTGAATTTCCAGGTCTTGATAAAGAAATAATTATATTATTCTTTTTTGAATAGTTTTTTGCAAAAAATGATGTATATTGAGAACCATTATCAGAGTGAATTATAAGCGATTTACTTATGTCATTTCTATATTTTGTTGAATTAATAAGAGTATCTCTATAAATTTTTATATCATTTATTTTAGACAATTTATAACCAACTATAAATCCTGTCTTAACATCCTTTAAAATACTAAGATAAGCAAATTTATTATTTAATGGTAAATAAGTAATGTCAGTCACTCAGCATTCATTCTTCTCATAAATTTCTCATTTTCTATTAACAATATTGGGTCCATGAGTAATACTTTTCTTTTCCTTAGGTTTTCTAATCATCTTTTTAACTCTAATTACTGAATACATCTTATATATTCTCATTATTCTTGCTACTTTATTTTGACTAATCTTTATTCCCTTATTTTTTAAACATATTGTTATTCTTGGACTACCATAAATACCTTTATATTTAAAAAAAGTGAAACTTTATTTTTTTTGCAATATTAATGTCTATTTTTATAATATAATCCTTTTTTACCATTGCTAACTCACCTATAGTAACTTGATCTAGTAATTTTTAAAAGCTTACATAAATCCGAAATACGATATTTGTATTTAAATTCTTCTATGATTTTATAAATATAATTTATTTTTTCTTTTGATTTTCCATCATTTCATTGAACTTTTTTATAACTTCATTTTCCATTTCTAATCATTTAATTTTCTTTTTAAGAATTGCTAGTTCCTTATCTTTTGGGTCTAAAGAATTTGGTCTAACACTAGAATGCTTGTTGTGCTTTCCTGTTTTTGAAATTAAACATTCAGCTCCATATATTTTATAATTTATGCAAAGGTTTCTTGCTGTTGAATAAGATACACCATATTCAATTGAAAGCTCTCTAAAAGTTCTATTTTCATTATAGTGTCTATTTACTAACTCTTGCTTTTGTTTGATACTTAAAATATTTGATTTATTACCTGTAACATTTGACATATAAAAAATTCTCCTTGTATACATTCTATGTTTTTTTTAACATTATGTATACTTAGAGAATTATATTCATAACAATAAAACATTGTTATTTTTTATAGAACCACTGATTAATTATTGTTAGTGTTAGGCTTATATGGTATAATTTGATTAATAAAACGAGGTTTATATGAAAAAGGAAATGATTTATTTACCAATTGAAGAATTTGTTAAAGCAAACCTAGACTTTAATATTGCTTCAAATAGAAAAGAATCTGAATTTGACTTTAATTTTACAAGATGAAAAACAATGATCTTCTCAAGTCAAAAATTAAAATTTGTTCTAAAATATACACAATCTGTTTTACACTGATTAAGTAAAGTATCTGATGTCACTAATTTTAGTGTATCAATTGATACAACAAGCGTTGATAGATTTAATTTCTCAATTTATGAATTTGATAACCACATTTTTAATTGTTCACTATTTACTAATTTTTATTTAATTCCAGAAGGTGATTGATCAAATAAAATATTTGAAATGCACTTTTCAAAATTTGACTTAAAAAATGGTAATTTAATAGTTGAAGAAGAAACAAATTTTTGAAAGGGAGAAGATGGCTTTGAAAAATTTGTAAATATGTTATATGCAATTATTAAAGAACCTTACAAATTTGAAAAGGTATCACCAGTACAATGACAAGTTGATTTTAAAGATAAAAAAGTCTCAAGTTCACAAATAAGAATGCAAATATCTTCTTTAGTTGAAAAAGGTGTTAGACCTGAAGATCCATATTTAACTATTGAACAAGCTATGAAAATTGAACAAGGTGCAAATCCTGACATTATTGCTCAAGAAGCTAGAGCTGAAAGTGAAGCAAGAGAAGTTATTAATCCAATTTGAGATGAAGGAATAGCTCAAGAAGCAAAATATTCTGATATAAACTTAGCAATGGCAAAAACTAGAGGGTTGTCAATTGAAAATAATAAGAAAAAGAGAAAATAGTATGGTATTCCATATTTTTTTTATTTTAAATTTTTGGTTGTTTTTGGTTGTTTTTTATCTTTTTTGGAATATTATATTATGGAGGTGAAAGAATGATCAGAGAAGAAAGACTAAAATTGATTTTAGATTTTGTAAATGAACAAGATTATTGTTCAAATGAAAAAATATCAAAACACTTAAATATTCCTTTCACCACTCTAAGACGAGATCTAACAGATCTTCACAATGAATCTAAATTAAAAAGAGTTCATGGAGGAGCAAAGACCATTAGAGAAAAATCAATATTGGAAGCATTTTTAGATGAAAAATTGCTTACTAATGTTGATGCAAAAAAAAATATAGCAATTAAAGCATTAGCTTGTATTAAACCATTTGAGACCATCTTTTTAGATGCAGGCTCAACAACTTTTTTTCTAGCAGAGATATTAAAACCAGAATTAAATAACAAGATTTATACTAATTCAATTATCAATGCTCAGATTTTAGCAAAAAATGGTATTAAAGATATTAATTTATTACCAGGAAAATTAAAAATATCTACAAGAGCAATATGTGGTGTTGAAACAATAACTGCATTATCAAAATATAATTTTGATTTGGCTTTCATAGGTATTAATGCCATAGACAATGAATTTAATTTTTTTACAACAGATGAAGACGAAGCAGAAGTTAAAAAAATAGCTATTAAAAATTCACAATTTTCATTTGGTTTAGCAGATACATCAAAAAATAAATCTAAATCACTTGTAAAATTTAGTGATAAATCTCAAATAGCACTTATTAATGAAGAGGTATAAAAATGATATATACATTAACGTTAAATCCTGCAATTGATCATATTGTTTTAGCCAATAAAAAAGTAGAATTAGGTATAACTAATTATTATACTGATGAGTATAAAGTTATTGGCGGTAAGGGAATAAACGCTGGAATTATTTTAAAAAATTTGCAAGCAGATATTCAAGCAATTGGGATTATGGGAGAGAACAATAAAGAAATTTTTTTAAATAAATTTCAAGAAATAAATTTAAATAACAATTTTTTTCTTAATGAAGGATCAACTAGAGTTAATTATAAAATTAAACACTTAGAATCAAAACAAGAAACAGAATTAAATGGAATGGGATTTAATACTAAAAAAAGTGTTCTAAAAAATTTAATTGATTATTTAACATCTAATCTTCAAAAAGAAGATATTGTTATGCTAACAGGAAGTGTTGCAGTAGGTATTGATAAAGATATCTATAAACAAATTGGAAAAATTGCAAATCAAAAAAAAGCTATTCTAATTTGTGATGCTACAAATGAACTTTT
The DNA here is from genome assembly GCF_964019925.1 of Spiroplasma endosymbiont of Cantharis nigra. NCBI lineage: Bacteria > Bacillati > Mycoplasmatota > Mollicutes > Entomoplasmatales > Spiroplasmataceae > Spiroplasma > Spiroplasma endosymbiont of Cantharis nigra. Next base: position 611,617 of record NZ_OZ026470.1, on the reverse strand, counting down.
AAAAAATGTTTTAAAAGAAAAACCTTTCTTAATTAAACCTAATCTTGAAGAAATTTGTTCGACATTAGGAATAAAATTTAACGAAGATATAAGTTTCGAAGAAACAAAGGAATTAATCAAGAAATTAAAAAAACTAGGAGCTCAAAATGTATTGCTAAGTATGGGCTCAAAAGGAAGTTTATATTTTGATTCAAATAATGATATTTACAAAGTTGGAATTGCAAAAGGAAAACTTGTAAACTCAGTTGGTGCAGGAGATAGCATGTTAGCTGGATTTGTTTTTGGAAAATATAAAAATCTAAGTATTGAAAATACACTTCAATACGCAGCAGCTAGTGGAGCTGCAACTGCTTTTAATGAATGACTTGCTTCAAAAGAAGAAATAGAAAAATTAGTTTCAAAAATTGATGTTCAAAAAATAAAATAGGAGGTTCACATGGAATTAAAAGATTTATTCGGTAAACAAATAAGTTTCTTTAATGTTGATTTAAAATCAAAAGATGAAGTTATTGATTTTCTTTCTAAAAGTTTAGAAAAAGAAAAATACATTAAATCTATTGAAGATTTTAAAGCAGCTGTTTACAAAAGAGAATCTGAAGGATCAACTGGGGTTGGAGATGGAATTGGTATTCCTCACGTTTTAAATCCCACAGTTCAAAAATCAGCAATTGCTTTTGTAAAATTGAAAAATAAAGTTGATTGACAGTCACTTGACGATCAACCAGTTGATTTAGTATTTATGATTATGACAAATGGAAAAGATGGAAATGAGCATTTAACTGCTCTTGCAGATCTATCTGGTTTCTTAATGAAAGCAGAAGTACAAAAAAAATTAAGAAGTGCTAAATCAATTAAAGATTTAGAAAATGCGTTAACTAAACAAGAACAAAAAGTTGAAAAAGTTGAAAAATCAGGTAGTTATGATGTTATAGGTATTACAGCATGTCCAACAGGAATTGCACATACATATATGGCTCAAGAAAAACTTGAAGAATATGCAAAACAAAAGGGTTTAACAGTTAAAATTGAAACTCAAGGACGTAGAGGAATTGAGAACAAGTTAACACAAGAAGATATAGATAATGCTAAAGTTATAATTTTAGCTCATGATAAAGCTCTTGAAGGACTTTCAAGATTGAATGGTAAAAAAGTTATTGATACAAATACTAAAGAAGCTATCTTTAAAGGTGATCAATTAATTGAAAAATATAAAAAAGGTGAGGGATTAACTGAAGTTAAAGCTGCATCTGATTCATCAGAAGTAAGTGAATTTACAATGAGAAAGTTCCTTGATATTAAAGGGAATTTACTTGGTGGAATTTCAAGAATGTTACCATTTGTTGTTGCAGGGGGAATTATATTAGGAATTGCTTTCCTAATAGACTTTGCTGCAGGAAATGGAAATGCTGGTGGAGATTTTGGAACAATTAATCCAGCAGCTGGTTGATTTGCAGCAATTGGAAAAATATCAATGTCTATGATGGTACCAATATTGGGAGCATTTATTGCGTTTTCAATTGTCGGATCTCAGGGATTAATGCCTGGAATGGTCGCAGGATTATTATCTACAAATATTTTGGGATTTGGTTATGCATACGATGCGGACGGTAACTCAATTACTAATGGGTGAAATGGTCTTTGATCAAGATTAATTCCATCTAATTTACAAGGAACTGAGTCTGGATTTATTGGAGCAATTGTTGGTGGTTATCTTGCAGCTTTACTAGTTGTTGGTTGATCAAAAGCAATGGTATCATTCCCAAAAGGATTACAAGGAGCTAGAGATATTGTCTTTATTCCTGTCTTGTCATTGTTATCAATAGCACTAACAATGTTTGTTATTAATATTCCTTTAGGATTCGTAATGGGTGGTATAAGCCTTGGTATTTCAGAATTAGCACAATTAAACTTATTATGATTAGTATCAATTTTAATTGGATTTATGATGTGTGTTGATATGGGTGGACCAATTAATAAAATTGCTTATTCTTTAGGTAATTTAGCAGTTGGTGGTAAATTAGTTACAGATATCAATGCAGCTGGAAATGCCTTTAATGATCAAACAATTATTATGGCATCAGCAATGTTAGCAGGGATGTTACCTCCTTTAATGGTAGCAATGTCAACAATTATTTTCCCAAGAGCTTGAACAGCAAAAGATAGAGATGCTGCAAAAGCTAACTGATTAATGGGTGCATGTTTCGTTTCAGAAGGTGCAATTCCATTTATGGTTAAAGATCCAAAAAGAGTTGCTGTAAGTGCAATGGCTGGTGGAGCATTAATTGGTGGATTAGTTGGAGCATTAAAAATTAAATTACTTGCATCACATGGTGGGGTATTCGTATTCCCATTACTAAGTTCAAGTTATTTAGAAGATGGTTCAATGAATGGTGGTTCAATTGCTTTAGGAGCAGGAGCAGCTGTTCTGATTGTATTAGGGGCTAGTTTATTGTCAGCAATACTTTTAGGTTTATGAAGAACAGCTGATATTAAAAATGGTAAATTAACTCTTGATGCAACTAATGGAGTAAAAGAGTCTATTTTAGAAAAAATTGAAAATGTTAAAAATAATGTAAAAATTAACAACAAAGAAGAAAGATTATCAATTTTAAATAAAAAATTAGATAATTACAGTGAATTTGAAAACGAATTGGCAACTAAACAAAAAGCTTATCAAGCTCTTGTTGAAGAAAAACATAAACAACGAGAAGCAAGAAAAGTAAATAAATAATTAATAAAATTTTAAATAAAAACCCATTTTTTGGGTTTTTATTTTGCTCTTTTTAAAAAAAGTGTAAAATATAAAGGTTAGAGGTGAAAATATGATTCAAAAACCCAGAGGAACAGAAGATTTAATTGATTTAAAAGTAAGAGAATACTTTGCTTTGGAAATGATAATAAGAAATATTGTTGATTCATTTAACTATAATGAAATAAGAACACCAATTTTTGAAAGTTTAGAATTGTTTAAAAAGGGTGTTGGTGAAGAAACAGATATTGTTTCTAAGGAAATGTTTATATTTACAGATCGAAAAAATAGAGAATTGACTTTAAGACCAGAGGGCACAGCACCAACTGTTAGAGCTATTTTAGAAAATAAGATGTATATAAATGAAAATTTACCATTAAAATTGTTCTATTTTGGTTCAATGTTTAGATATGAAAGACCTCAAGCTGGAAGAAATCGTCAGTTTAATCAATTTGGAGTTGAAGTTTTTGGACCTAAAACACCTGAAATTGACAGTGAAATTATTTGTTTATCTTCAATAATTCTAAATACAATTGGAATTGAAAATTATACAATTCACTTAAATTACTTAGTAAACGGTCAACAAAGAAAAGACTATATCAGTGATTTAAAGAAATACTTAGAGCCCAAATCACTTTGTGATGATTGTAAGAAAAGAATTCAAGTTAATCCATTAAGAGTTTTAGATTGTAAAATAGATGCTAATAAATTTGATGATGTAATTGATATGAAAGATTATCTAAATGAAGAAGACAAAAATTACTTTAAAACTTTGGTTGATAATTTAAACAATATTGGAATAAAACCAATAATTGATAAAAAACTAGTAAGAGGATTGGACTATTATACTGGTTTTGTCTATGAAATTAAAGATAAAAAGGGTTCAACATTATTGGGTGGGGGTAGATATGACGAACTTGTTAAAAAGTTAGGAAATGTTGATTTACCAGCATCTGGTTTTGGTATTGGCATGGAAAGATTACTAATTGCTTTAGAAGAAGAAAAAATTTACATTTCAACTCCTAATACTTTGGATGCCTATATTATTGCTTTAAGTGAAAAAGCAAAGCAATTTTCAAATATATTACTGCTAATGTTAAGAAAATCAGGTTTAAAAGTTGACTTTGATTTTATGAATAGAAGTATGAAATCAGCTTTTAAACAATCTGAAAAACTAAACTCCAAAAATATTATAATAGTAGGTGACAATGAACTGAAGGAAAATAATGTTATTATAAAAAATCAATTAACAAAAGAAGAGAAAAAAGTTGCATTTGATAAAATAGTAGATGCAATTGTTGGAGAATAAAAAAAATGAAACGCACACACACATGTGGAGAACTTACAATTAAGAATGTCAAACAAAAAGTGATTTTGCAAGGATGAGTTAAAAAAATCAGAAAATTGGGAGCAATGAATTTTATTGATCTTAGAGATAGATATGGAGTAACTCAACTTGTTATTGACGAATCAAAAAATTTAGAAAATATTAAATCTGAATATGTTTTAGAAGTTGAAGGAATAGTTATTGAAAGAAAGTCAAAAAACTCTGAAATTAAAACTGGAGAAATTGAAATTAAGGTTGAAAAATTAACTGTAATTAATAGATCTGAATTAACTCCTTTTGAAATTAAAGATAATATTGAATCTCAAGAAGATACAAGATTAACTTATCGTTATTTAGACTTAAGACGAGAAATAATGCAAAGAAATTTAATTACTAGAAGTAAAATGAATCAAACTATTAGAAATTATTTTCTGGACAATAATTTTATTGAAATTGAAACTCCAATTTTTGGTAAATCAACTCCAGAAGGTGCAAGAGATTTTTTAGTTCCTTCAAGATTGAATGCAGGTAAATTTTACGCCTTACCTCAATCACCTCAACTTTATAAGCAATTATTTATGATTTCAGGCTTAGATAGATATTTTCAAATTGTGAAGTGTTTTAGAGATGAGGATTTAAGAATAGATCGTCAACCTGAATTTACCCAACTTGATATGGAAATGTCTTTTGCAGATGATCAAGATGTTATGAATTCAATTGAAAATTTAATTAAGAAAATTATTTTTGAAATTAAAGGTCTTGAAATTAAAGAACCAATTCAAAAAATTACATGAAAAGAATCTATGGATAAATATGGTAATGATAAACCAGATTTAAGATTTGGTTTTGAAATCAAAACACTAAATGAAATTTTTAAAAAAAGTGAAATACCATTATTCTCTAATATTGAAAATAAAAGTATTAGATCAATTTGTATTGACTCTATGTTAAGTAAAAAAGATTTGGAAGAATTAACAGAAGTTGCTAAACAAAATAGTGTTGATATATTAGCATTTGCAAAATATGATTTAAAAGAATGAACAGGATCAATAGGTTCGAAATTATCAGATTTTGAAAAAAAAGAGTTAATAAAACTATTTTCAATAAAAAATCAGTCAACAGTTCTATTTGTTATAGATGAATATTTTAAAGCAAGTCAGGCAATGGGAGCAATTAGAAATAAAGTTGCAAAAATACTAAATTTATTAGATCAAGAAGTAATGAAATTAGCTTGAATAATTGACTTTCCTTTATTTGAATTTTCTGAGGAAGAAAATAGATTTGTAGCATCTCATCATCCATTTACAATGCCAGCAGATATAAGTTTAGATAACTTTGATATTGATAAAGCAAATGCATTAGCAAAAGCATATGATATAGTATTAAATGGTTTTGAAATTGGTGGGGGAAGTCAAAGAATTACTGATCCTAAAATCCAACAAAGAATGTTTGACGCAATTGGACTTAAAAAAGACGAAATTGAAACAAATTTTGGTTGATTCCTTAATGCTTATAAATATGGAGCTCCTTATCATGCAGGTTGTGCTTTAGGATTGGATAGAATTTGTATGATATTGACAGGTTCTGAAAATATAAGAGAAGTAATTGCTTTTCCAAAAAATTCATCAGGAATAGACAATATGACAAATGCTCCAGATAAAGTTGCTTCGTCACAGTTAGATCAACTTCATATTAAAATAAAATAATCTAAAGGATTATTTTTTTAATAAATTAATTTTATAATGATTGAGATATAATTCTATTATATTAAAAAAAAGAAAAGGAGAAAATTATGAAATCATTAAAATTTCAATTAGTTTATAAATATTTTTTTGGGCTTTTATCTTTCTTTACTATATTTTCATATTATATTTGAAATATAGCAACAGCAGGTGAAGTTAATGGTGTTTATCAAGGTAATTATGAAATATATACAATAGATTACTTTACAACATTTACTTTACTTTCAAATGTTCTAGTTCAATTTTGATTTTTATATGCAGCAATAAATCATAAAAAAGAAGGTAAAACAAAAATGTTAAGTTATACAACAGCTAATTCATTAGCAACAATGATAACTGTTACTTTAATTGTTTACAATGGAATTTTAATTCCAGTTGAGGGTTTTCCATCACATCCTTTTAGTATTTTTGTAACATTAGTCGATCATGCAATTATTCCAGTGGCTTTTATTTTATACGTAAATTTATTTATGAGCAATAAAGAAAAAGTTAATTTTAAGGAATTCTTTATTAAAAAATTTTGAATTCAATTTACTATGGTTTTAATTTATTGTATTTATGCAATGTTACGTGGAGAACTTAGATTTAACTCAGGAGATTACTATTTTACAGAAAATGTAAACTTATTATATCCATATTTCTTTTTAGATATTCATCATGTTGGACCAGCTGGGATTCCTGGTATTGGATGATTTTTCATTGCATTTTTTGGAATAATAGGATTATTGGTAGGATTTAGTTTCTTATATAATTTTATTAATAACAAAGTGATGGATAAGCAATATTATAAAAAAATAAATGATATTAGCTAAAACTACTTTTAAATAGTTTTTCTTTTTTTTAAACTTATTAACAATATGTTAAAATCTAAAATATATTTGCAAAGAAAAGAGAATATTTGAAATGATTAAAAGAAAATATAAAAATATTAGGGGGTATTATACTTATAATTTAATCACTACAATTATTGCATTTATTTTTTCTTTTCTTGCTTTATTTTCCAAATTTATTATTAGTTTTACTTTTGAAGATAAAAATAAGAATGGAGTCGTTATTTATAATAGTTTTGGAAAGTATTTGATAGGAACTTATCAGACTGCTTCAATAGATGATATTTTTAACACAAATTTAGAATTATTAAAAATACTATCTATATCTTTAACAACGATTCTTATTATCTTTACATTAATATTTTTTGCAAATAACTCAATTAAAAAGCCGTTTTTGAAATTTAAAAATTTAAATAGTATATATGTATTTTTAACTACTATAATGCTTATTGCTATTGTAATCATTAAAGCAATACTACTCTCACAGTTTATTTTGATTGAAAAAAGCTTAAATAGTCATATTTTAATTGAAGAAGTGCCAAGTTATCTTTCAGCAAATATTGATTTAGCATTGTTTCTTGGAGTAACAATTGTTGCTTTAATTATTACTTTATCTGCTATTTTATTTAATATTAGTATTTTAAAACTTTTAAATAGTGTAATTAAAAGTGATTCCACTAAAACAGTCACTAATTAATCAATTTAACTACTTAAAAGCTAAGTTTATGACATCTTAATTTAAATAAATTAAGATTGAATGATTATTCCTATATAATAATAGGAGTGTTAAATTACACATCTTTTGATAGCGTATTATTATTGCCTTTAAAAGAATTAAATAGAAAGGTAATGAACTTATGGGATTTGATAACAAAGATAACTTTAGAAGATCATCAAGCGATGGACCTAAAAATCAAGATGGAGACCGTGATCGTGGCGGAGACCGTGATCGTGGTGGAGACCGTGGACGTGGTGGAGACCGTGGCGGAAGATCAGGTGGATTTGGTGGTGGTCGCGGTGGAGACCGTGGCGGAAGATCAGGTGGATTTGGTGGTAGTCGCGGTGGAGACCGTGGCGGAAGACCTAATGGTGGATTTGGTGGACAAGTTGGAAATTCAGGAAGAATTGAAAACTTTGAAAAACCTCTTTTAGAATTATTAAAAGAAATTAATGAAAAATTAGACCTTTTAATAAATAAATAATTTTAATTAAAACTTTCTATTAGAAGGTTTTTTTATTTGTAAATTCAGTACTTAGAAAATGAACCCCAAATAGTAAGTACAATAAAAAAACGATTGTACAATTTATACTAAGAGGTGGTTCATTTTTTTATGGCAAAAAAAGGACAAGAGTTTATTAAATACTCAAACGAATTTAGAAAAATAGTTGTTGAATATAGTGATAAATATTCAATATTTATCACAGCTGAACAATTTAATATCCCTATAGGGACAATAAAAACTTGAAGATATAAAAGAAATCATAAAGGCTCTTTAGAGCAATTAAAACGTGGAAGAACAAAGAGTGAAAATTATAAGGAGAAATATCAGATACTAAAAAAGTTCCTTGACTTCTACATGCAACAAAGAAAATAAAAGTAATTTTTATTAAAAGAATGTTAAATGAATATAAGCTTTGTTTAATGTTAGAAGTTTTTGATATTAAGCGTTCTTATTGAGATAAATATAAGAATAAAATAGAAGATTCAATGGTAAATCAAATGCATTTAAATAATATTAAAATTATATTTAAGTTGCATAGATCACAATTTGGATATCGTAAATTGACAGAACATTTAAATAAGCTCTATGATAAATTGGGCATATCTAAAATCAATCATAAAAAAGTTCTAAGATTAATGAAAGAAAACTTTATTATGTCAATTTATCAAAAAAAAGTAAGAAAAAGAATAGCAAATAAAGTAAAAATTAAACAATCAACTCATGACTATTCTGATTTAATCAAACGTAAATATTTTGATGTAAAAATCCCCTTAAAAGTTTTATATACAGATATCACTTACTTAACCTTCAAAGGTCAAACTTATTATCAGTCTACCATTATTGATGGAGCTACACGTCAGATCATCGATTACAAGATTGGTAAAAGAATGACAGTAAAATTAGTTTTAAATAATTTAGAAGATGCATTAAATAAAATCAAGAAAATAAAAAAAGATCTGAGTGGAATTATAATTCACTCAGATCATGGAAGTCAATACACATCACTAGCTTGATTCAAAAGATGTAGTAAACACAATATAATTATATCAATGGGAGCCAAAAAAACTTGCGCAGATAATCAAGTAATTGAAAGTTTTCACTCACTTCTTAAAAAGGGAACAATTCATAATAATATCTATAAAAGCTTTGAGGAGTATATTTTAGATATAGTTAAATGAAATGAATGATATATTAAAGATAAAGGAAACTTATTAAAATTAGAGGCAATTAAGCAAATTGATTCAACTATAATATTATTAAGTAAAAAGAAAAAGTTAGCTCATGCTAGCCTAATATAAAATAATTTAAGTATATTTTTTATTGTACTTACTATTTAGGGTTCAGTCTCTTAATACTAATTTTTTTCTTTAATAAAATATTTTTTAATTTAATCAAAAAAATCCTTTTATCTAAAAATTTAAAAAGAGTTTAGACATTTCTATTAATAAATTAATTTAAAAGTTCTATGCTACGATTTAGTTAAGTTAATAGAATTTAACTAATAAAAATTGTAATAGATTTCTATATTAAAAATAAAATTTAAAACATTACTTTTTTGGTAGGTAGGGTGGGTTTAAGAATGAAAGGTATATATGATAAAACTTTTAAGTCTTATAGGAACTTTATCAGTTTCTAGTTCTGCTATAGCACCAATTGCTACAATGGAACAAAATATTAATAATAAAATTACTTCAAATGATGAAGTTGGAACGATTTGATTAAGTGTAAAGAATGAAAAACATTTTGACAAGGATGGAAAAATAATAGTTGGTACAGAGGATTACAAGGAAGTACTAATTAAAGCTGTTGAAGATCAAAGAAATTTTAATAGAGATAATAATGTTACAAGTTTTTCAATTACAGGTAGTACAACAAGATTTCCAGGAACTGGTTTTGATGGTTCAAGACCAGTAGGTTATGAGTTGGAAAGGGTTATTAATGCTAAAGAGTATGAAATCTTAAACATGAATGTTACAGTTGATAAATTAGATAATTGAGGAAATTACAAATATGCAATTGCTTTTGAAGCTATCGCTGATGGAGAAACAGTAAATGGCAATCTTTATGGTTATCAAGTGGAACAATCTTTAACTGATTTTCAAATTAAACCAGGATATAATGTTACACTAGATACACAATATACAATAAGTGAATCTATGGATTATACAGACAATGAATATAAATCAAACATTAGTTTACCAAACTTGGGAATTGACTATTTAGCAGGTCAAATAGTTAATATGTTTAATTATTCAGGAAATAGTTTAAATAGTGAGACAATTAAATATATTAATACAACATTAAAATTAAATATAGGTGATGTGAAATCATTAAATGTTTATAAGGCAATTAATAAAAATAGTAAATTTGAAAAAGGTTCAGTAATTTCAAATAATGAGTTAGTTAATGATAAGTATTTCTATGTTTCGTTTGAATCAAATGATGCTAATGGAACATTTAATATGTTAGTACATAAATAGTATAAAAACTCTTTATATTATTTACATATATATAAATTAAACTTGAGTTAATTAGTATTTTTTTACTAATTAACTCTTTTTATATTTAAATTAATACTTTTAAATGTTATTTATGATATTAATTAAATAAAAGGGGTAAAATATATGAAAAAATTATTTTTTTTCTTGTTGTCAATTAGCATAATAACATCATGATTAACTACAGTAGTTTCAGGTAATTTAATTGGTCCAAAACCAGATAATAAAAAAAACTTTGTAGTGTCATCATTCAATATAACTTAAGTAAAATTGAAGATAATCAAGAAATAAAAATTTAAAATAAGTTGAAGCAGTTAAATCCTAACTTAGATATGAGTGCAATTAAAATAGAAAGTATTTGAAATAAAGGTGCAAGTATCTCATCAATTGATGAAGTTATTTACAAAGAAAATAAGGAAATAAGATTTAGACTAAAAGGCTCCAATTGAACTATTGATAAATTTTTTGTTGGTTATTACTATTAATGGTGAAGACCAGTTCAAGTTAAACCAAGTTTTGATGAAATCGCTAATACTAATTACAATGTAATTGATATCTAATTTTTATATTCACCAACAGCTTATACTATACCAGTATTTCAACCATGAAATCGATCAGATATGAAGGCAGGAATTAAGTACTGCAATCAAAAGGTAAAAAAAGTACTTATTTCAATGGGCAGAACTACTGGAAGTGAAATGAGATTTAGATCTAATCAAAAAAATGAATTAAAATAAACAATTCTAAATGTAGTTAATGAATATGGTTTTGATGGTTTGTACATTGACTGAGAAGGTAGTTCTCTTACAAACAGAGAAGGTCAAAAAGTAATTATTGATGTTTTTAAAGAAATTAAAGATGAAAATTCTGAATTTATTATAACTATGGCTGCAGAAAAGCCCTATTTAACAAATAAATCAGATAAAGATAATACAGGTAGATATATTCCATTTTTAAGACAACTGTATGACTATTATGATTTGATAAATTCACAGTTTTATAATGGATGAGCATTTGGTACATATGTAGAACCTGAAGAAATGCAAAGATTGAATTTATTAATGGAATATATAAAAAATAATGATGTTTTTATAGAGCTGAATTTTATTATTTAATGACTAAATACTTAGTAACAAAGTATAGTCGATTAAATGACTTTTGATTAATTGATCTAGATAGATTTGTAATTGGAGCATCAACAAATGAGCCAGCTGGTAGAGGAACTGCTATTGAAGAATCTATTAAAAAATCACACAAACTTGTTAGTAAAGATGGTATTTATACAAAAGGTCTTATGTCTTGAACAATAAATAGTGATGCATATGATGGAAAGATAGCAACAATACCACAAGGAGAAGGAAAGGATTCTTTAATTATTAAATGAGAAAAATGAACTTTTTCAAAGTGATATAAAGATATTTATTTACAAGAATAATAAAATAATTTCATTGTTTTTATAATTATTTTAAAACTAATTTTTATTATTAACTATATGTAAGTTAGATATTTAATGTGATTTCAATATAGAAATATGCTTACAAAATTATATAAAAAAATTTTAAATATTTAGCTAGCACTATATTATTTCTTATATGATAAGATATAGAAAATGGACGGTAAATTAATATGAAAAAACTACTATGTTTAATTTCTTCAATAACTTTAACTTCTTCATGATCTACTACTGTTATTTCATGTGGTCTTTTTATTCAAGAAAAAGAAATCAAAGAACATCTTAAAGTTACTGATTTGGGTGAGGTTGCAAATAATCAAGAAATTACAATTATTACAAGATTGAAGGAATTAAATTCTGAATTGAAAGTAGATTCAATTAAACTTTCTAATATTACAGATAGTAAAGCTTTAGTTTCATCAAATGGGGATGGAATTTATAAAGGGAGTATTGAAGTCATATTTTCCTTGAAAGTTGATCCTTCACTAGAAATTGATTTAAATCAACATCTTAAAGTTACTGATTTGGGTGGGGTTGCAAATAATCAAGAAATTACAATTATTACAAGATTGAAGGAATTAAATTCTGAATTGAAAGTAGATTCAATTAAACTTTCTAATATTACAGATAGTAAAGCTTTGGTTTTATCAAATGGGGATGGAATTTATAAAGGAAATGTTGAAGTCATATTTTCATTGAAAGTTGAGCCTTCACTAGAAATTGATTTAAATCAACATCTTAAAGTTACTGATTTGGGTGAGATTGCAAATAATCAAGAAATTACAATTATTACAAGATTGAATGAATTAAATTCTGAATTGAAAGTAAATTCAATTAAACTTTCTAATATTACAGATAGTAAAGTTTTAGTTTCATCAAATGGGGATGGAATTTATAAAGGAAATGTTGAAGTTATTTTTAAACTAAAAGAAGCTCCAATTGAAACTATTGATAAAGTTTTAGTTGGATATTATTATGAATGAGGTGGAACAGCTCAGCTAAAACCAAGTTTTGAGGAAATGGCTAATACTAATTACAATGTAATTGATATCTCATTTTTATATTCACCAACAGCTTATACTATGCCCGTTTTTGAACCATGAAATCCAGCAGATATGAAAGCAGGAATTAAGTTACTACAATCTAGGGGCAAAAAGGTGCTTATTTCAATGGGTGGAGCTACTGGAAGTGAAATGAGATTTAGAAGTGATCAAAAGGATGAATTAAAAGAAACAATTTTAAATGTAGTTAATGAATATGGTTTTGATGGTCTTGATATTGACTGAGAAGGTAGTTGTCTAGCAGATAGAGAGAGTCAACAAGTGACAATTGATGCTTTAAAAGAAATTAAAGATAACAATCCGGAATTTATAATAACAATGGCTCCAGAAATGCCTTACTTGAAAAATTATACAGAGGCATCAGGAGGTAGTTATATTCCGTTTTTAAAACAATTAGATAAATATTATAATTGAATAAATCCACAATTTTACAATGGATGAGCATTTGGTCCTTTTATAGAAGAAGAGGAAAAACAAAGATTAAACTTATCATTGGGATCTATAACAAATGATGATGTTACATATAGAGCTGAATTTTATTATTTAATGACTAAGTATTTAACAACAAAATATAGTAGATTAAATGATTTTTATTTAATTGATCCAGATAGATTTGTAATGGGAGCTTCAACAAATGAACCAGCTGGTAGAGGAGCTGCTACTGAAGAATCAATTAAAAAATCATACAAACTTCTTAGTGAAGATGGTATTTATACAAAAGGTCTTATGACTTGAGCAATAAATTTTGATGCTTATGAAGGTATGATTGAAAGTAATGGTCAACAAGTTATGTTTAAAAAGTGAAGTTTTGAATCATGATATAATGAAACTCATAATAAAGAAAATAAATAACATTGTCCAATGTTATTTTTTATATATAGTTATAAATGACAAGTTATTAAAATTAATGTAAAATGAATTTAGTTAAGAAAATTAATTATTTATAAAAAATAGTTCTTTATAAAATTTTGAAATATTAATATTTTTAAATAATAATAATTTAAAAATAGTAAATTTCTTATTAATAATAAATGATTGAAATAATAGAAAAGAGAATTTTTAAATAAATTTTTTGGGTAAATTATGAAGAGAATTGATGCAGAAGATAAATATAAATGAGATTTACTTTCCCTTTATGAAAGTGATAAAGAGTTTTTATTAGACTTGGACTTATATGTTGAAAAAAATAATGAGTTATTAATGTATAAAAATAAATTGAAAAATAAGAGCGATTTTATAAATTTTTTAAAGCATTCAATCTCAGTTGATAAGAGTGTCTCTAAAATTAATCACTTTTTAAAGCATCTATATATAGAACAAAATAACCCTAGATTGCTAAAATTAGACTCAATTTTCAATAATAAAATGCAACAATTTGATGGTAAATTTTCATGAGTTAATGAAGAAATAAAAAATATTGGAAAGGAAAAAATTTTAAAGTGACTATCAGAAGATTCTGAACTTATTCATTATTCAGAAAGTTACAAGGAATTCTTTAAAAACATAAAATATCTTATGCCTCAAAAAGAAAGAGAGTTGTTATCAAAGGTTTCAAACTCTAGTTCAATTATTTATGAAATGTATGAATCAATGAGATTTAAAGATAATGAAGAAAAAAAGTTAGTGTATAAAAACAAAGAATATATTATTAATCAAAAGTTTATTTCAGATATTTTAACTTATTCAGATCCTATTAAAGACCAACAATTAAGAATTAGAGCAAGTTTAAAATTTAAAGAGGGGTTAAAATTTAAACAGCATACTTATGCAAAAATATATGAATCTATTGTAAAAGAAGAAATTGAATCAATAAAACTTGTTGGAATGAAAAGTTTCAAAGAAAATTTTTTTGATAGAGCTGATTTCTCGATTACAAATTTTTTAAACTTAATAAAATTTACTTCTAAAAACTCTAGTGTTTATTATAGATACTATGAAATAATTAAAAAATACTTAAATTTAGAGAAATTTTATGGAACTGATTCAAGTTTGGAACTATTTAAGTTGGAAAGAAAAAATTATAGTGTTGAAGAAGCTCAAAAAATAATTAAAAATTCTTTAAAACCAATTGGAGAAAAATATATTGCTAACTTAGATTATTGCTTATCAGATAATAGAATTGATTATTATGAGGATGAAAATAAGTCAACTGGTGCTTTTACAGTTGGAAGCAATACTTATGATTCCTTAATTTCTTTAAATTTTACAGAAGATATAGAATCAATTTCAACCTTAACACATGAACTGGGTCATGCTGTTCATAATTTATTTGCTAAACAAAATCAACCAAAACCATTAAATGGATTTTCAAATATGATTGCTGAAGTAGCATCAACGTTTAATGAACATTTGTTATTTGATTATTTATTTCAAAATGAAAAGAATGAAAGTAAGAAATTAATTTTAATTCAAAATAGAATTGAATTTATTTTTTCTAATTTCTTTTCTGCTATTGCAGATGCAGAGTTTGAATATCAGTGCTATAATTCAAGCGAAAAGGGTGAGGTGCTTACTCTAGATAAAATATCAGAAATACTAAAAAAGGCAAATAAGAAAGTTTTAGGAAAATCTATCTTTGATAGATATGATGATCAAGTATATAAATATAGTTGAATTGCTATATCCCATATTTTTGAACAACCTTTTTATATCTATAAATATGCTGTATCAATAGCGGTATCTTTTAAACTATATTCAGAATTTAAAAGAACCAATGATGCCTCTCAAATAATAAATTTCTTAAAAGATGGGGGAAGTCTAAAAGCTACTCAATTATTTAAAAAATATAATTTTGATTGTAAAAAAGAAGAATCATATAAAGATTTAATATTGGAAGTTGAAAAATTAGTAGAGAATTTTGAACAGTTGCTAAATAAAAAATAAACCTATTATTGGTTTATTTTTAATAAACATTACTTAAAAATCTTGTATAAAAATAGGTTATTGAATTTGAAAAGACAATTAATTCAATAGAAAGTATATTTATTTTAATAAGTTTTTCTTCACTTAGTTTATTTTTTTTCTTTAACATTTTGGAATAACTCATAACATCTCTTGCAGCGATGTCTACTCTAGTAATCGTGCTTTTATTTGAAAAAATTCTTTCAAAAATTAATTCTAAATATTCATCTTTTTTTATTATTTTTAAAACTTCTTTTTTATAAATTTCAAAATATGAAATTAGGCAATTATTTATCAATTCAATTGCATACTGTGATTTCTTTGCAATATCTTTTTTTGCAATATCTTCAAAGAAAGTGCATATTAATTCAATTGATTTTACTCAACCTAAAATAAAAACATAATCTACGATTAATTTATGAAATTTAGATAATAGCTTAGAGTTATTATTAATTAATTTAAACTTCTGATTGTAAAAATTTGAATAATTATCAATTTGCTGAAATAAAACATCATACAATTCGTAGTTATTCGTATATTCAATGATAAAGTCATTTGGATTTTTATTAAATCTCAATATTCATTTCATAAGTTTTTTAATGCTTTTTTTAATGTCTTTTTCTCAATAGGGACTTACATTTTTTAAATGTTCTTTATCTTTTGATGTTAATTTGTATGCTTTAAAGTTATTTATCATTTTATTAAACCTTCTATAATTCATTAATTTTATTATATATTAATTGTATAAAGAGAAAAGAGAATAATTTATGTTAGGTAAATATGATTTTAATCACGAAAATTCTAAGAAAATATTTAAATTTTATAATCCAGCCTTGCAAATAATATCGATATTATTTGAAGATCAAAAAATCCAGCTTAAAAGAGATAACTTGCTAACTAAAGAATTTGAAAAGATATTTAATTATTTTAAAAATATTGAATATCTTGATCAATTTAAAGAAGTCAAAGATATGATTAACTTTTATTATTATGATTTTTGAAATGAACTAATTTCTTTAAATAGATTACAAGTCTTTGATCGTCATAAATATTGACCGAATATAGAGTCAATAAAGCAAATTGCAGATTTATTAGATAAGTGAATAGTTCAAAGTTATAATAATGTAAAAAAAAATAAAGAGGTAATGAACCTATTTGAATGTATTAATGAAATTCAAAATATAATAGTTAATTATTGCAATAGTTTAATCAATGAAAATTTTAATTTTAATAAGAAAATTATAGAAGGTTTAGAGCTTATAAAAAATTCAAATAGTTTTGAAACAATTGAAAGTTCTTCAGAAATAATTTTAAATATGTTTGAATATAATTCATTAAACAGTGAAAGCATTCATAATATTTTTGAAGAAAACTCTCAGGATTATTGAAAGATTTTTAATACCTTAACAAATATCTCAATATTATCAGTATTTGCTATACAAATAAAAGAGGAAAATAATTGAAATATAAAACAGTAGTCAAAAATGAATCTTTAAAATAGTACTTTTAACACCTTAAAAGTTTTAAAATATAATTTTATTTATTTATTTTGCTATATAATAATCTTGATTTATATCTTGAAATAAGTTCTAAAAAATATATATGAAAATATAAAGAGGTAGTAAAAAATGAAAAAAATTATAATGTTTTGAACATTAATATGATCATTATTTTTTTCTTTTACAGTTTCAACATCTGAATTTGTAAAAACTAATATTGAAAACAATAATTTTGCAAAAACTATTAAATATGTAAATCAAGATGAAGAAATTTCATATAAATCTTTAATAACTCCAAAAAGCAATTATATGTATTATGGACGTCTTTTAAAATATTACTATGCAAATAGTATTTCTATTTCAAACAGTGATATTCAAAAAATTCAAACTACTTTAAGTATAAGCGGAGTTCAAAGTGAAATTTATGAGTCACTATTTATTCAAAACATGTTAGCATCTACTGTTATGCCAAGTATTTATGGTTCTTCAAGTGATGCAGAGTTTTTTGCAGAAAGCTTTAGTAAATGATTAAATACAGAAGATAACTTAAAAAACAAAAGTTGAGAAGTAACAAATAATTTTTATATTAATATTCTTCCTGAAATTATTAAAATAGGAGGGACATTTGATGGCCTTTATGATAACTCAGTAACAATATCACAAAAATTTATTGATCTAGTTGAAAACTTAGAAAATAAAGTATATTATGATACAACTTTGCCTACAGCACCAAGTAATGCTCTAAACTTGCAATATTCAAATAATTCAATTATTTGAGCAAATAATCAGCAAACTTTAAATTATATAATTTCTCAACTTAGAGTACAAACAGGAAATACTATTTATCTTAATCAAATTCAAAAAAGTAGTTTATTAACAGTTGCTTCTTCATGAATGCAAGATTCATACACTCCGGCAAGTCAAGAATCAATTGATTCATTTAATAACTTTAATGCAAATCACTATGAGTCATTTGATAATTTAGATAAAACATTAGCTGAAGCAACAAAAGATAAAAATAGTTATAGTGGAGTTTGATTATCACATGTGTATGATAATCTTGAAGAGGTATATTTAAAAAATACTCCAAATAGTTTGGGATCAGATAGTGAAAAATGAACAACTAATAATACTCAAAAGTTAAGAGATATTACTTTAAAAACTTATAATTCGCTTTATAACATTATACAAAATGATATATGGGTAAATAATATATTAGTAGCGCTTATATTAAGCCCTAATTTTCCTTTAAAAAATGATGATGGAACAGATATGAATGATGGAACAATGGGTTATACAAGTACAAATTATTATGTAAATAACCAAAATGCTTTTGTAAGCACTGCATATTCTTACATTGTAATTACTGGACCTAGTTTAACATTTAAAGAATTTAACAGTCAGTACAAACAAGGTTTTTGAAGTAGTCCATATAAATTTAGTGTAGTTGTTCACGAAATCGGTCATGCTTTGGATGGATTTGGAAGTAAATTAAATTATTATAGAAGTCAAAACCATTCAAAAACCTTAGACTATAAATCACTTTATACAGGTGATACTTTTGGAGAGTATGTTGCTAAGAGTAATAATTGAAATATATGGGTAATAATTTTAGCAGTTAGTGGGACTGCAATTATTTTAACAATAACTTATCTTGTGATAAGAAAAAAATCAGCTAAAAAAGGTGCTATTAAATCTTAATTGTTTAAAAAAATCTACTAAGTAGATTTTTTTATCTTGTTGTTTTAGAGGAAATATCTTGATTTTGTTTAATTTTAAGTATATAACATATAAGTGGTTAAAATTGATAAATCCAGATTGGGATAATATCAATAAAATACAAAGTTTTAAGGGGAAAAAAAATATATGAAAAAATTATTGACACTATTTTCAGCAACTAGTTTATTTGTTTCTACGTCTAATATGGTTATTTCATGTCAAAAAGAAAAGGTAATTAAATTTGAATTACCAGATCAACCTGAATCAGAAGAAGATATTATAAATGGTTTGGATTATTATACTGAAGAAAAAGCAAAAGTAGATGAAATAATTAAACAAGAACTTGCAGAATGTTCAAATTGTAGTGAAAGTCAAAATAATCAAATACTATTAAAAAGTGAATCAAGACAAAGAAGTGTAGTATATGAAAGTTTTATTAAAGCTTATAAATCTTATAAAATGCTTGAATTTGAATGTGATGAATTAGAATCAAAAAATTCGGGAAAAACTTATAAAAGCGAAAGTATTAATGACTTTGAACAATTTATGGATAAAAGTCAAGGATATAATAATTTAACAAAAGATACAAAAAAATTTATGAAGAAAATTCAAGAATGAGCTAGAGAAGGAACATTAGAACTTGAATAGTTGCTAAGTTTATTGAATGATTCAACGTTATTTTTAATAAAAGAGTATACAAATTTATTTATAAAATAATCAATATTTTATGGAATTTTAAGGTAAAATTATTTATAATTAATTTGAGGAGAAAAACATATGAAAGATAAAAGTCTATTATTATTAATAATATTATTAATATTGGCAATTATACCTGGAATAATTTACTGATTATTACATCCACAACATAAATTGATTACATTAATTTTATTATTAATTTTAGCAATTATACCTGGAGTATTATACTTAGTATGACCAAAAGGTGGATATGCAAATTAATATAGAAATATATTAATTTAATTTTGAAAGTTATTATTTTTTAAGATAATAACTTTTTTTATACTAATTTCTCAGCTAAAGCAGATCCATCTATATAACATAAGAAATTGAATAGTTTTACAAATTACTTTTTAGAATTAATATTTAAAAATATTTTTACATTTTAAGGTAATTACTTACCTTATTACTTACTATTTCATATTATGAGTTGTATTATTAATGCTTTCTTCCTCTTTTTATAAAAATATTTCAATATAGATGTACTTTTTAGTTCAAATTAACTAAAAAGTAAACTTTTAAAGTATTTTTTTATCTTATTCTAAGTTTTTCATTTTTGACAATGTCTTTTAATTGTATATAATACAAAACATGGGAGACTATAAAAATGAAAAAACTATTATCAATTTTATCTACAATTGCTTTTACTGCTTCAACATCATCAGCTGTTGTTAGTTGTAATTTAAAAGTAGATAATACAAAGGACATTGATAAAATCATTAAAAACAAAGATTTAGGAAAAATAAGCAATGTAAGTGAAAGTATTCTAAAGAGTGCACTTAAACAAAATAATCCAAAAGTAGATACAGATAAATTGGCATTAAAAGATGTTGATTTATTTAATGGAAATGCTACTTTTGTTGCAAAAAACAGAGCAACCGATTACGATGGGGAAGCTCGTGTTAAATTTGATTTTGGAAATAGAAAAGCAGATTCTCAATATTTATGAGAATCTATTAGCAATACATGATTAGGGACAATCACTAGCAATGATTCTGCAGAAATCTTAAAAGAGTTAAAAGGAGTTAATCCATTAATCAACACAAATGAATTAGAAGTTAAAGCTATTAATCCATGAGGAGCAACTATTGAAGCAAAGAGTAATTCAACTCTTTATAAAGGACAATCAACAGTTTCTTATAATGTAATTAATGGTGGAGATTCATCAGCAGTAGCACTTTATTCAGCAGTTAAAAACAGCTGATTGGGAGAAATACAAGCTGGTTCTAATGAACAAGAAACTGAAAAAAATATATTAAATCAAGTTAAAGCAAAAAACAGTGAAATTGATATTAATGAATTGGAAGTTACATCAGTAACTGAATGAGGAGCACAAGTTGTTGCTAAATCTGGTTCAACAGTATACCAAGATGAATGTTATATTAGTTTTACTTTAAAAGGAAATTCAGAAGGTTCTGGATCAGTATCTTCACTTTACAATGAAGTTAAAACAACTTGATTGGGTAATATTTCAGATATAAATGAAGCTACAATTATGGAAGCTGTTAAAATAAACAATCCAAATTTAGATACTTCAAAATTAACTTTAAAAAATACTAATGAGTATAACTCAATTTTAATCCCCAATGAAGAAGGTAAATCTAAATATAAAGATGAAGTATGACTTTCATACAGTGTTTCAGAAAATGCTAAACCTGTTGAAAAGAAAGAATTAAGTCAAGTTATTACAAAAACAAGCTTTGAAAAAAGTAAAAGCACAGCAATTCATTTAGGTGAAGGTGAAAATCTAAGTGAATTAAAAATTAAAGAGTTAATTGACAGTGCCAATAAAGGATTAGATTTAAATCAAGTTGAAATTTCTAATATAAAAGAAACTGGCAATAAAGGAATAACTGAAGAATTTACAAATTATTCAGCAACAGTTAAAGCAAAAGAAAATTCATATAGTTATAAAGGAACTGTTGATATTAATTTTTACACAGTAGTTTCAATATCTCAACCTGATGAATTAAATGATATTATTAAAAATACTCAATTAGGTGATCTTAATGAAAATACAGAAGTAAGTATTTTAAGTGCTTTAGCACAAAAAAATACAAACTTAGATTTAGGACATTTAGAAGTTAAAAACATAACAGAAACAAGTGCAACTATTAATTCTATTAGTGGCAGCAAAATCTATAATGGTTCTGTTGAAGTTAACTTTAAAGTTATTGAAAAAGAAAAACCTTCAAATAAAAAAGATTTATCTGTTGATTTAACTGAACCAAATTTAGGAGAAATTAAGGACGCAAATACCTCAACAATCTTGGATGCAGTTTATGCTAAAAATAAAAATGTTAAAAAAGATGAAATTGAAGTTAAAAATATTTCTACAACTGGAGCCACAATTAAAACAAAGGCAAAATCTGAATTTTATAATGAAGATTCACAAGTTGTAATCAATTTTAGTTTAGAAGAAAATGGTGAGAAACCAAAACCTTCAAATGATGCACTTTTAGTAGGTTACTGATATGAATGAGGTGGAGAAGGCCAACATAATAATCCAGTTGATTTATTAAATAGTAATGAATTATTAAACTCTGCATATAATGTAATTGATATTTCATTCTTATATACATGAGAACCATATGCAATGCCTACTTTTGAAGCATTCAGTCCAACAAGTAAAGAGGGAATTCAAAGAGGAATTAAATCTTTACAAAACGCTGGTAAAAAAGTGATTTTATCAATGGGTGGAGCTACTGGTGGAGAAATGAGATTTAGACAAGATCAAACTGATCAATTAACTGCTACATTTATTAAATATATGGATGAATATGGATTTGATGGAATCGATATTGATTGAGAAGGTGGAGCACTTGGAGACAGAGAAAGTCAACAAACTACAATCTCAGCTTTAAAAGAAGCTAAAAAAATTCAAAACTCAAAAGGTAAAGAATTTATGTTAACAATGGCACCAGAGTTACCATACTTAAAATACAATACAGAAGGTGGTAATCAAGCAAGTTATATTCCTTTCTTAAAAGGACTTGATGGTATATATGACTTTATAAATCCTCAATACTATAATGGTTGAGCATTTGGACCATTTGTTGATGAAGAAGAAAAAAACTATTTAGGAGTTAATACTTCATATATTTCAAATGATGACACTGAGTATAGAGGTGAATTCTACTACTTAGTAACAAAATACTTAACAACAAAATATAGTGCCCAAAACGATTTTTATGAAAAAATTCCAACAAATAAATTCGTTTTAGGAGCTGCTACTAATGAACCTGCAGGTAGAGGTGCAGCAACAAGAGAATCAATATATAAATCATATGTTTTACTAGAAAATGACAATATTCATATTCGTGGATTAATGACATGAGCTATTAACTATGATGCTGTTTCAAATTGAATGTTTGAAACTTGATTTAAAGAAACTTGAGGAAATAAATAGTTTGTAGTTTAATATAATCAATTAAAATCTTATTCAATATTTTGAATAAGATTTTTTTTATTTAAATATTAAAAGTTCCTCTAATTTAATTAAAAATTAAAATTATGGAATTAATATATAAAATTATATAATTTTATAAAAATAGTTAAGAGACTAACTTATTTGAAATTAATATAAATTTTAAGTTTCAGATATTTTTAAAAAATAATTAGTAAATTAGATCTATAAAATAAAATCTCTAATCAAAATTATAAAGAAAAATATATGTTTTTTTGAAATATGGTTCTTTAGAAACTTAACAATAAACTTTTTACTTTTTGGAGAATGAAGTTAAAATTTCAATATATATATAATGAGATTAGAAATAATAGATTTTTAATGATTTAGAAATTTTGTAAACGCTTAAAGTTAAATTACTTTCAATAGAAATTCTTTAATAGAGTTTAAAAATATAATTAATATCTAATTGTCTTTTATAGTGGAAACTGATTTTTAAAATTAAAGCAGACTCGTTATTAATTGAGATGTTTTAAAAAAAATGAAATAAATCTTAGAAATAGTTCATTTTTTCTTAATATTTCATCAACTTTTTTATTTTTTCTTTTTAATCTAATTAAAATATATATGTATATAAAAATTATACGAGAAAGGAAAAAGCATAAATAAACTATTAACTACGCTGCTAGTATTACTTTATCAATAAAAACCATTCGATTTTTAAGAAGGAATAGAGGTCAATTTTTTTATAAAAGCAATAATAGTATTGTATCTTATTTAGTCTACTTAAAATTAATTGTCAATAAACTAAATTTCCAAGTAGTTAAAATAATTATGTATTATATTTGAAATAAGTCACAAAATAAAAATCAATCTATAATTGAAAAAACTATTAAAGTATCAAGCCTTACAAGTGTTAATATTAATTCTATTAAAAATAATTTTTTAAATAATAATAATAATAAAGTAACTTTTTTCAATTATATAAATAAAAAATATTATTATATGATTAATAAAGATACAAATTTTTGAGATTGAAGAAATTATAGAAAAAAAGACTAAAAAATTAAGTGAGATGTCTTTGAAGACACTAAACTAAATTAATTATGAAAAAGACTTTAATTTTTTCTTCTTTAGTCTCATCAATTATTCTTACTAATTTAGTAATAAGTTGTGGGCCATCAGTTATAACAAAACCTGCATTGGACTCTGACAGAATTCCATTAGAAATCATTAACAAAATTACTGAAAAAAACAATTCATGAATTTGAGAAATATTTATATGATATTTATGGTAATAATAAAAATTCTAAAAGGACTTTTATGATTTTGTAATAGAGATAGGGAAAGGGAATATCACTACAACTCTAACTAATAAATTTAACTCATTATATGAATTAAATAAAAGGAAATATTTAAATAAAAGTAAGTATCCAACAGATAATATAAAAGAACTTGAACAAGATATTTATTTTAAAACAATTGATAAAATTATTTGTGGAATAGGAGCAACTTTTATTGAAGATAATAATATTGTAAAAATTGGAGATTATAATTTAAGAAGTTTTGATATTTTAATAGAGTCATTAAAAGGAATTAGTACTTCCTACAAAAAACAATTAAATTTTCCAGTTAGAAATTACTGAACTAATAAAAAGAATTTTTCAAATTTTTGAGAAAATCATAACCTAATCAATGATTAAAAAATTCAAAAGGTTTTAAAAAGTGAAGATTACTTTACAATTCCCAATTTTGAGACAGGAAACCAAAGGGAATTACTTTAGAAGAACAAATAAATTTCATTACCAACGTTGAAGATATTTTGGTAATTTATTTTGAGAGATGAAAAAAATAAAAAAGTTTATGTATAATTATTTTAGTAATAAATTTGCATAAATTGTTGGACCAATTAAAAGATATGACTTTTTAATTTTTTACAAAGTAAATCGAAAAATAAATTTTTTTGAAATAAACTCTAATGAAAATTTAGAATAAAAAGATTTAAATTATTGCTCTTAACTTGGGAGAATTAAAAATAAATTAAGTATTATGAATTTAGAAAATAATGAACTAGAAATAATTTTGTATATACCTTTAAATGAAAAATATTTAGATATATTGGAGCCTAAAAATATAAGGAACAGTTTTAAAATGTATTTTGGAAAAATTAAATATATAAAAGACAATAATTTTTTATATTACTTTGTTAATAAGTAATTTTTTTATAAAAACAGAAGATTACTATAAGTTTTTGAAATATTAAATAATTACTTTTTAAAAATGAAAAAATATTGAGAATTGTTCCACTTTTTATGAAATTAATGTTGATTTTTTAAACTTATTTAAAAAAAAGAATTAATATATAAGCGTATGAGAAATCATGCACGAAAGGATGAAAATATGAATAAACTATTAGCGACTTTGTCTAGTATTAGTTTATCAATCACTGCTGTTCCAACATTAGTTTTGGAAACAAATCAACATATTTTAGAAAATAATGAGAATAATTCACTCAATTCAGAATATGCAACTATTAATTTAAGTGAACTAAATTTAAAAAGTGGGGAAGTAAATTTATACCCTATTAGAAATAAATTAGATGATGAAAAATTTGTTGTAGCAAATATTTTATCACAACTTTCAAAAATAAATGATAAGGAAAGTGAGATTTTAGAAATTATAGCATCTGTTCAAAAAAATTATGATGACTGATTTGTGGTTATGCCACAATTGCCTACTACTGAGGGAAGTAAATCTAAGGGAGATTTAACTATGTTATATCTAGGTGATAGTAATCAATTTGAAGGAATACTGAACATTAAAGATATTTCTTTAATAAATGAAAATACTGTTGTAAAACCTATTCTAAGTGAAGCAATTAAAATTACTCACATGGGTGAAGTTAAAAAATTAAATAAACAAGTTTTAGAAGCAATTGTTTTAACAAAGAATGAAGGTTATGGCTTAGAGAGCAATGACTTTTTTATTGAAACAATAACTTATAAAAATGCAGTAGCTAGAGCAACTAAATATGGAAAATACAATGGCTCTGTAATTATAACTTTTGAAGATGTTTTCTCAGGAATTGCAAATGTTGCAACAGAATCTGCTAGATCTGATGCATATAATTCAGAACAATCTGATTTTAAAACTAGTGCAGTAGTAATAGACATTGATTTAGGTAAAAGTAAATTTTTAAGTTCTTATAAATATATGGATTATAGTTTAAATACAAATTACTATACTCAGGGAATGGGAAGATTCAATTATACTGTAAATAAAAATGAACCAAATCCAAAAAATGAACAATACAAAGATACTAATCATATTAAGCCAAAATATCAAAGAATTAATGTTAATGAAAATACAACAATTAATGCTTTTGATTTAACTTATAAAAATGTAAATCAAGAAAAAGCTTTTGGTACATTGACCACTAAATGATTAAATGATTTTAAATTTGAAATAAGATTATCTGTAAACACTTGGGTTTGAGCTTCAGCTTGAAATGCTTATTGAGCAAGAGCAGAAGCAAGTATGTCAATATCAGACATTAAATTCAGTTAATTATGAAGAAACTAACTATTTATTCTTCATTGTTAGCAACAATTATTCCAAGCACTTTTGCTATAAGCTGTACTCCAGAATTTATTAGAGAACCTGATTTTATTGCTATTCCTTCAAAAGTGGTAAAACAAGTATACATTGACACAATTAGGGATTTTGAAAATTATTTGATTGAATCAAGTGGAGATGATACTAATCCCAAAATAGATTTTTATGCTATTAAAAATCACTTACAAAATTTTGATGGAGTAGAATTTTTAATTGAAAAATTTGATTATTTTTTTCAAAAAAATAAGTTTGCTTCTTTAAGAAATATTAAATATAGAGAAGATGATATTATTTTGAAAGTAGCCAAAAGAGAAAAAAATTATAATTGTTTAACAATTGAAGGAAATGAATGCTCTTCTGATAATATTTACAGTTTGGATGAGAATAAATTAAAAATAGGAGATTATCAAATAGGAAATTTTTCTGTAACAATTTCTTCTAAGGAAAGTGATGTATTTACCTATAGCAAAGAGATTGTTTATCCTATTAAAAATTATTGAATTGATAAAAAGACTATTTTTAAGCTTTGAATAGATCATAATTTAATTAATCAACCAAAAGTAGATTATGTTCTTAGAGGTGATGATAAATATGCAATACCTAATTTTGAGGGACTACAACCTGAAAATTATTTTCTACAAGGTCAATTAAATTTTATTACAAAAATGGAAGACATTTTTGGTAATTGATACTGAGATATGAAAAAAACGGATAGCTTTATTTATAAAAAGATGAGTAATAATTTTATAGATATTACACCTTATGATAGTAAATATAATTTTAAAAATTTTCATGAGAAAAATCCAAAAGTAGGTTTTTGTGAGATAACTAGACCTGCAAATAATGAAGTCGATCTACTTCATTATTGTGGTCAATTTGAAGACTACAAAAATAAATTAATTAATCTTGTTGGGAAACCTGAAAGTCCGGAGCTTGAAATTTATATTAATGTAAAACTGAATTCTGATTTTTTAGGAATATTAGATCCTACAATTACAGAATTTAGTTATAAATTTTATTTTGGAAGCTTTACGAAAGTGGCTGAGGATTTTTATCTCTATAGTTTTTAATAAATATATTTGAACTGTAATTGATGAGACACATGGGAATAGTAAATATTTATAAGTGATTATTCTTAAAACACCATATTAGACATGGTGTTTTTTTAATTTTATTTTTAAATTACCTTTAAGGCCATTATAAATATTTTTAGTTAAAAAATATAATTAACTTTAAAAAATAAAAGTATAAAAGATATTGAATTGTTAATTATAAATAACTATAGAATATTATTTACTAAATTATAAACAAGATACTTTTGATTAAATTTTGTCAAGATAATAATATTCAAATTCTTAAAGTACTATCTAATTTAATCTATCAAACAAATTTTATATCAATAATTAATGGATAGTTTTAAAAAAAATTAAACTAATTGCAAAAATATTTCATTTTTTTCTCTTTAATGTAATTAAAATATTTATGTATAGAAAAGTTATACAAGAAAGGAAATAAATATGAATAAACTATTAACTAAATCTTCTAGTATTAGTTTATCAATTAATGTTGTATCAACATTAGATTTAAAACCACGTATATTAATTTAGAAAAGAATGATAAAAAAACACAGCTTTTAAAAATTGTAAAATTTATTCAACTCAATTATGAATATTGACTTGGAGTTATTCCACAAATACCTATTATTGAGGCAAATAAAAATAGTAAATACTTAACTATGTTATATTTACAAAAAAATAAGAAACCTGATAAAATATTAAATGTTCAAAATATTTTTTTTGTAGATAATAAGCGATTATGTCCCAAAATACAAGATTTATCTAATAAATAGATCTTGTATTTTTTCTTTTTCTATCAAAAAAATATCAGTTAGTTGCTTTCCAAGGAGAGTCAATTTTGGGTACTTTAGTAGTTTCAAATTCTTTATTAGATAGTGTTTTAACATTTCCATGTAGGCGTTCATATTAAACTTGAATAAGATTGTAAATGTCATTTCCAATTAATGCATAATGTTTTTTATTTATTGTTTCCATAATCATTACTTTTAATTTTGGTTTAAAGTAAATTGGAGTATAGCCCTTACTAAAGTGCTCAAAATATTAAATAGTTTATACTCTAGAGAGAGTTAACAAAAAGTAAAAAAATTTAAATGTTGTTCATAATATCCAAGTTGTAAAAATACAGAATTTTAAACATTCTTAAAGGTGTTTTTTTGTTATAATTTAAATATAAAT
The DNA here is from genome assembly GCF_964019925.1 of Spiroplasma endosymbiont of Cantharis nigra. Classification (NCBI taxonomy): domain Bacteria; kingdom Bacillati; phylum Mycoplasmatota; class Mollicutes; order Entomoplasmatales; family Spiroplasmataceae; genus Spiroplasma; species Spiroplasma endosymbiont of Cantharis nigra. The sequence continues at coordinate 582,607 of NZ_OZ026470.1, read as the reverse complement.
TTTAAAAATTATAAGGAGCAAAAGAATGTCAAAGTCTAAAAAAAATAATTTAGAAAATATGAGTAAATATAAAGGGGTAGTTGAAAATTTAAAAGATTTAATATTTTCAAAAAGAATTAATTTTTTGTTAGGAGCAGGTGCTTCGATGCCAGCAATACAATGTCTAAATCAAAATGAAGTTAATCAGGAAAAAAATTTTGAAGAAATTATATTAAATGTCAAAGAAGTTAGTGATAAAATTATGAAATGTAATTTTTTAGAAAAAAATGTAGAATTAACATTTAATAATTATAACCATTTTATTTCAAACATTATTAAAATATTGGAAAATTCAAACTCAAGAGAAACTCCAAGATCTGTTAATATCTTTACTACAAATTATGATATTTTTATAGAAAAAGTTATTGACAATCATTTATATAACTCTAATTTTATTTTCAATGATGGAGCAAATGGCTATTTTATAAGAAAATTAGATAGTGGTAATTTTAATCGTGTTACTGGTTTTAAAGGATTAAACGATAATTATATTAATGAAATTCCAGTTATAAATTTAATAAAACCACACGGTTCAATAAATTGAGAAAAAGTATGTATAAAAGAGGAAGAGGAAATTCAAATAAAATTAAATATTATTGATAATTTTTCTAAAGGTGTAGTTGTTAAACCAAACAAATTAGAAAGTCAAGAAGTATTTTTAAATAATCATTTTCATGAAATGTTAAGAGTATTTCAATATGAACTTGATAAATCACAATCAGTTCTTTTTGTTTTAGGTTTTTCATTCCAAGATAAACATATAAAAAAAATGTTAAAAAGAGCAATTCAAAATAGGGAGCTTCAAATTTATATTTTTTGCTATAATAAAGATGATAAGAGAAAAATACTTTTAAATCTTCAAATGCTAGAAAATAATTTACCTAAGAATCTAAAAATATTTACTTCATCGGATATATTCAATTCATCAAATCAAAAATTATTTACTTTAGCAAATTTAGCAGAAGTATTATCTATTATAAATTTAGAGAGTGATAATTATGATAAATAATAAAAAAGTAGGAGTAATAATTTCAGTTAATGGTGATATTTCAAAAATTGGAGTATATAATTTTAGCAACGATGTTAAATATATTTGAAATGGAGAAATACTTAATGGCCCAAGAGTTGGTTCTTTTTTAACTGTAAATCAAAACAATATTAAAATAATTACAACTATTTCTAGTGAAGAAATAATAGATGACTATAATACTTTAAAAAATAAAGAGTTTGATAATAGATTTCGTAATAATTCAATAAATAGAATTATTTATTTAAAAACAAAGGGCGTTATTGAAAATGGAAAATTTCATGTAACAAGTAAGTATGTTCCAATGATCGGGAATGAGATAACAATCACAACTCAAGATGAAATTGATATTATTTATGAAATTGAAAAAGGTGAATCTACAATTTGTATAGGAGAATCAATTATTGAAGGTAAACCTATAAATATTGCAATTAACAGTTTTTTTGCCTCACATATAGGTATTTTTGGTAATACAGGAAGTGGTAAATCAAATACACTTCATAAATTATATTTAGAATTATTTAAATCAAAATATTATCCAAAGTATATTTCTAGAAAATCAAAGTTTTTTTTAATTGATTTTAATGGAGAGTATATCTCAAATAATTTATTTGGAATTAAAAATAAAAATAAAATAGTTTTTAACTTATCTACAAAATTAAAAAAAGCAAAGAAAATTTATATAAAAAAGGATTATCTATTTGATTCTGAAATTTTATCTATTCTATTTGGAGCAACACCAGCAACTCAAATGCCATTTCTGAAAAATGCAATTTCAACTTGAAATAAAAAAGAGTTGAGTGACCCCACTAAATGTTCTAAACTTGTTGTAGGTATAATAAAAAAAATTTTAGTAACAGGAGATGATGCAGTTTCAGATGCAAAGGAATCTTGAATTGAAGTTTGTAAAAATTACATAGATTATGAATATTTAGAAATTTTATCTAATTTAGAGAAACTGAAATATAACTCCTATTCTAAAGGTTACTATTATGGAGAAGAAACAAAACCATCATATATAAACAATAAAACAGAATTAGATCAAAATCATGAAAATTATCTAAAATTGAATGAAATTAGTGAAAAATTGAAATGCTATTTAGATAAAGCAACTCCTATAGAAAAATTAAAATTTTATTTAAGCTTTCAAAAAATATATAAATCTGCTTGAAAGTCTACTAATTTAGAACATATAAATCCCTTATTTAATAGAATCAATTCATCACTTGAAAGTTTAGAGAAAGTAGTGGAAATAGTTGATGATATATCAACTTTTTACAAAACATTTAATATTATTTCTCTAGTAGATACAAATCAAGAAGTAAAAAAGTTAATTCCTATGCTTTTATCAAAAATGATTTATGATGAACAAAAAAATGAAGTGGCTGGCAAAAAAGTTAATATAACAAAGCATTTGATAATTGATGAGGCACATAATATTTTAAGTTCAGTTAATAAAACTAAAAATGATGAATGACAAGATTATCGTCTTTCAGTTTTTGAAGAAATAATTAAAGAAGGAAGAAAATTTGGTTTTTATTTGACATTATCAAGTCAAAGACCTTATGATATTTCACCTACAATTTTATCTCAGGTTCATAATTATTTTATTCATAGATTAGTTAATGAAAAAGATTTAATGTCATTAGAAAATACGATGCCAACACTAGATAAAAATGCCTATAAAATGATTCCAATTTTAGGACAAGGTGAGGCTGTTATTACTGGAAAATCAATGCAAATTCCTATTTTTATAAAAGTCAAAAAGGAAGATCAAAATAGACCTATGAGTGATGATGTAAAATTAACGGATTTATGAGAATAAAAATAAAAATAAATTTAATAAAAAATTGTGAGCGAAAAAATATTCTTAAAGAGATGGACAATGAAAAAGCAAAGATTTTTTAATATAAGTGAAATTTATAATTAATGAAATAAATAAAAAAGATGTAGATAATAAGTGATTATGTTCTGAAATACAAGATTTATCTAATAAATATATCTTGTATTTTTTCTTTTTCTATCAAAAAAATATCAGCTAGTTGCTTTCCAAGTATAATTAATTTTTGGTATTTTAGTAGTTTCAAATTTCTTATTAGATAATGTTTCATATTTCCATGTAAATGTTCATCCTTAACTTGAATAAGACTGTAAAAGTCATTTCCAATTAATGCATAACATTTTTTATTTTTTGTTTCCATAACCATTACTTTTAACTTTGGCTTAAAGTAAATTGGAGTAAAGCCCTTATATATAACTCGCTTAATTTCTTTAAAATTAATATTATGATCATTATTAATAATTATTTCACTTCGATAAGAGAATACAATTTCTTCATCTTGATCAAATTTTCTAGTTACTGATTCCAATGTTAACTCAACCCATTTCTAAAGCACAAATAGTATTAGCTAAGTATTTATCTTTAATGTTAATCACAACATTTTTATACTTACCAGCATTTATAATTCTTATCTCTATTGCTTCATTTGGACATGCTTCCAATGATGCTCTATCTAATATAATTTTAGGAGGATTACAAACTTATTTCTTTTTATTAATGTTAGCATCTATATTTTTTATTGTGGCCTTACTTTTAATAGAAAGAACTATGCATTTAATATTGTAGGTTCGTTAATCTTAACTTACTTTATTTTAATAGGTTTATTAGAATTAATTGCTCTAATCTCAGCTTCAGAAAGTAAAGCTCTAAAAAAATAATTATTAACTACATTGGTTTACAAGTTTTTATTTCTAATGTTTTACCTCCTGATTTTGACAAAGAACCAGTTAGTTTTTTAGTTTATGAAACTATGGAAAATGGTGAAAACATTAAAATATTTATAGAGACACCAGCTTTAAAAGATATAAATATTATTCTCTATTGTATATCAACAATATTAATGAATGGGTTATTGCTTACATTTGCTTGACTTTCTACTTATTTATTTAAAAATATTTCATTTAATATTTAAATAACTTTGATAAAAGTTTTTATATGTAAGACACAATTAGATTCTTATAAAAATAAATTTATTTTATAAATATAAAAGTGTATAAAATCAATTTTATATTTAGAACTTATTTTATTATTTTGCTGTATTTATTACTAAGTAATTATGGCTTTTAGTAAATAATTTTACTCTTTTAATAAAATTTATAATTTTTATTTTATTTATATAAACACTTATTTACTTATTATTTATTTAAAATAATAAGTAAATTTTTTTTATAATAATTCCAAGTATAGAAAAGAGGGATATGAATAAGTAAATTTTTGTTTTAAATATAAGAAAGGATACAAAAAATGAAAAAATTAATTAGTATGGTATCAGCTTTAACATTGGGAGTAACAGGAATAAATTCAGTTGTTTTAGCTAATCAATATAGAAATAATTCAAATCTTGAAATAAGTGGTAATGAAATTAATTGAAATAAAATGGAAGAAAGCTTATTAACAATGTTTGATGGAATATTGGATGAATCAAGTGAAAACAAGGACATGATATTAAAGGCGCGTGAGGAATCTTTAAAATATTATGATGATGTAAAAAGTAATAACTTATCTCTTGAAGAAATTAATATTAGTTTATCAGAAATGACAAAAAAATATGAAAATACATATGGTTCTGAAATTAATAATTTAAGAAATAGTGATAAAGTAAATAATGTTTCTTACAATTCTTTTAATTATTTTTCAAAATCAAAAAATATTGAAAGTCTGGAAGAAGCTAAAGCTTCATTAACTAAATTCTCAAGAGATCTTGCAATAGCACAAAATACTTTATCTTCATTAGCAGTTGTAGCAGGTATTGCTGCAGCAGGATTTTGAGCAGCAGCTTGGTGATTTGGAATTAGTATTCCTTGAGCAGTTGCAGCCTCAGCTACAAGTGCTTCACTTGGAGTGGCTTCAGCATCAATTGGATTTTATAGACAAAAACATAATTTAGATCCAAATTTACTTAGTTCTGTAGCATGAGCTCTTAATATTAGAACTATTGCGTCAGCATTTAAAGAAATTGTTTATCCAGTATTAATTATTACAGAAACTACAGTAACAGCTTCATCATGAGCTGTTCCAGCAGCATTTGCAGCAGTTGGAGCTATTTTTGTAATATATGCTTGAGTGTCTGAATTTGCCTAGTTTTACTTTTAAATTTATCTTTTTATAAGATAAATTTTTTTTATTTAATTATATTTAAGTCAGTAATAAGATTTGAAGCGATTTCTTTTTTTAGTAAATTTACTAAAAGATTTATCTTAACTTGACTAAGTATTTAAAAAAAGATATTAAACTACTATAAATTTTTTTTGTTATTACCTAAATTGTTCAACAAAAAAATGGATGATAAAATGAGAATTTTAATTTAGAGATAAAAGATAATCTTTAAGTGAAAGGGAAGGATATAAATATTTCATATAAAAAACAGTAAGTGCATTTAAAATAAAACTTTTTTATATATTTTGAATTGAGTACAGGCTTCAATTAAAACACAGTCTAGATTATTTGAAATTACAAGCGATAATAGTTAGTATAATTATTTCTAACAGAATAAGTCAAAATAATTTATTTACTCTAGTTATTATTCTAAATTTAAGTATTATTGACTTTTAAATTACTATATTTTTAAACTAATTAGTTAAAAATATAGTAAAGTCATTAAAATTATCTCAGTTTTTGCATTAATATAGCCTTTATTTGTTGAGAAAATTTTTTATATCTTAAAATAATTACAACACTTAAAAATGTTTTAAAGTTAATAAAACATTTTTAAGTGTTGTAATTTGCTTTGCTTTTTTTTTTTTTTTTAAATAGAATAGTAAAAATGAAAAGGAATAAAATATATGAAAAAATTATTAAGTTTATTAAGTGCTATTGGTTTAATAAGTACACCAAGTTTAACCGTTATGGCTTGTGGAAATAAAGTAGCTCCACCAGTTTTAGAACTTGAATCACTGATAAAGGAGTTTAAAAATGATGTAAATAAGATTTTAAATGAACATATTGCAGATACTAATAAAAATTTTTTACTAATAGATAAACCAGGAAGTAATTTAAAATTTTTTACAAAACAGAAATTTGAAGACTTTATGGGAAGTGATAGTATTAAAACTGCAGATGATGAAGTAAGATCAATTATTATTGAAGATTTTAATAATTTATTTAAACTAAATGAATTAAAACAAAAAATAAATGATTTAAATAAGGTTGAAAAATATTCAGTTCTGTTAGCAGGAACTAGTTCTGTTTTTAAAGAACTAGTTATAGTTCCTAATGAGCAGATTGAAATTAAAACTAAGTCATACGAAGAGAGTAATAAGAGAATATGATTTGGAACAACTAAATTCAATTATTCAGTATCAGTTAATTATCAAAATAAAACAGGAGAATTTGAAGAGTATAAAATTCAAGATGTACCAAATGTTATTTCTATAACAGATGATGAAGAAATTGGTGGAAATATTCAGGATATGTACAATGGTGTTGAAGAAAAATTTCTATTAAATGATATTGGTAGAGTTTATTCAACAGATTTAAATTTAGGTAATAAGACATTTTTGGAACAGAATAATAATGAAATTATGAATTACTTTAATGATTCAAGTTATTCAAATAAGTTTTTACAATTTGTAAAAGATGAGTTCAACATTGATTTAACAATATCTAAACAAAAGTCTTTTACTAATCTTAAGAATTTATTATCCTACAGGGAAAATAAGCTTGGAGAAGATGAATTAAAAAGATTTTTAGATAATAGAGAATCAAATGATGCAAATATTGAAAGTTTGATTTCTTCTACTGAAAATATTTCAGAAGAATACATGAAAGATAACTTATCATCTAAATTAAATCAAATTTCATTGAATTTAGGTAATAATGAAAATATGAATGTTTTTATAAACTCAGTTATTAAATTCAATTCAATAACTTTAACTAATCTTAATTATAAAATTAATGATCAAGAACAGATTGATATACCCAATTTATCTTTAAGTTTTGGATATTTTCAAAATAGAGAAGTGGTATCAAGAAAAAGTAGCGAGTTTGTTAATGTACTAAAAGAAAATTTCAAAGTTGCAACTAAGGCTTTTGGCGATATTTATCAAACAGTTAAGTGATCTGGTGCAAGTTATGATCAAGAACATATAATATTCTCCTTTTCTAGAAATTCACAATTATTTAATAAATGATCTTCTTTAGGGATAGAAAATAAAACTCAAAATATCAATAGTTTCGTAAACTTAGAGCATTCTAATTTAAGAACAGAGAGAGATAAATTAATTTCAAATTCAAAACAGAGTCAGTTTTTATTTAACATATCATGAACTGCTGATAGCCAAGATGGAAAATATGCTCATATTATTAAACATGCTTATAATTCAGGAGATGCATATACTTTATTTAAAGATAGCTACTTAGGTGGTTATAAATTATCGGTTGCATTTGAAATGGATTATTTCAAATCAAGCTACACAGTAAACATAAATAAAAGAACTGTTTTATTTTCTCAAGGATACTCAAAATAATAATAGATATTGTCATAATTTTTAAAGAATAGAGTTTATTTTTTGTAAATATTAAACATATTGTCAAAACTGTAAATATGTTTCTGGTAAAAGGCAAACTTAAATAGTTTGTTTTTTGTTTAAAATTAATTTTAAAATGCAAATTTTCAGATATCCCATTTAAAAAATAGTATTAAACAATTTAAAAACAGGGCACTTTATCTTTAAGAGTATAAATAGTTATTAACTTTAAAAGGAGCAATTCTTTTTTAAATATATGAATTGATTATATTATTCATTTTATAAAGGGATCAGAGTCTTTTACATTTACTATGATTCCTAAAGTTTTTAAAATTAAAATAGGCAAACAATATAATACCTTAATAAAATATATATTTTCTTAGTAAAACTTACTAAACTTGTTAATTAATTTTCTTAGTAACAAAATTTAAAATAAAAAAGGAGAGAAATTATGAAAGATATTAAAATGAATATTAGTTTTTTCACAATTTTTAAATATCAATTTAAAAGTATTTTAAGAGAAAAGACTTTTATGATAATGTATTTAATATCTATGAGTCTATCAGTATTAGTTGGTTTAATGTTAATGATATTTCCAACTTCTGATATGAAAGTTATTGTATTTAACTATTACGTTTTGATACATACATGTGCTATTGTTATTTTAATTTCTATGAGATTATTAAATTATTTTTTTCATATTAAAAAAACTGATAAAACAATAAATATTATTTCTACACAACATTTAAAAAGATCTAAATTATTTATTACAACAAACATGGTTATTTGAGTTTATTGTTTTATACTATTTACTATTAATTTTTTAATTATTGCAGTTACTAACTTTAATAATCCAGTCGTTCTTAAGATATCTATGGTTTATACATTATATTTATTTCTAATTATAATTTTATTATCAAATTTTGTATTATTTCTATTATCAGTACTTTCACAGCAAGCATCAATAATTATAGTTACTTTAATAATGTCATTTAGCTTTATTTCATCATTACCATATCAATTTTTAAAGACATCAGAAAAATCAAAAAATATAAGTTTTTCAGGAGATGCAGGAACTGTTATCTTAAGAACAGATAATATTTATAACTCATTTGATTTAATCTCTAATGTTAATAAATCCCAAATAGCTTATCCTAATTTAAGTAAATATATTGTTGATAACTTCTTAGAGAATCAATATCGAATAAGCACAATAAGTGAAACTAAAAATATAGAGAATAGAAAAAACTTTTGAAAAGAGTTAGGAATAATTGATGATGAACCATTAAAAATTCGCTTTGATGCTAAAATATCTTCAGTTCCATTTGACTCAGCTCTTTCAGATTTGAAATTTGATGATGAAATAAGGCTGGAGACTTATTTAAAATATAAATTTATTAGTATTAGTGAATTAGAAAATAAAATTAAAAATAGTGATCCTAACTTTAATGATGAAAATGGTTATAACAAGTTTAAAATCTTAAAGGAACTACTAGAATTTAATAATTACATTAATTCATATACTACTCACTTTCAACAAAAGTTTTATTACTTATTTGATGATTATATTCAATTAGATTCATGTGATAATGTTGATCCAAGTGCGTGTTGACAATCAGTAGATGAGCAAGGAGCTATAACAGAAGAAAAAAAAGGCTATATTGAATTAATTAGAAAAGGGCAAACAAGTAATAATTTAAAAGATGATGCTTCTTTAGATAAGAGAAGTTTTAATATTTCTTATTTAAAAGATATCTATCAAAATCATTTTATGAATTTAAATGGTTTAAGAATTCAAGATGAAGATGGTCAAAGAGTAGTTGAAGCTGATATGGATGAAAATTATAACTCAAATGAGAAAATATTTTCTTCAATTTATAATCCCTTAATGATTACTACAAGAATTCTTGAAGATTATTTTATTAATTACACTTCAAATTATGTTGTTGCAACAAGCTATAAATTAAATGAATCAAGTCAGGAGTGAAATGATTATGTAAGTACAAGAAAAATTTATAATATGCTCTTTCATTTTAATTTTTTATCAAATGTATTTGTAAATTATACTTATTACTCTGGTCTAAGTTATGAAGATATTTGATTTGACCCACAATTAAAGTCTTATATCTCACTAGACTCACAAAAAAATATACTTTTACCTTATAGCACATATGATTTAAAAGTTAAGAATGGTTCAATTGATAAAACTTCTTATGATAGTGGAACAAATCCATGCTGGTATTTAGTTATTCAAGGAGTTATTAGTATAATTTTATTCTCCATAGCATTTTATAAATTTAATTCCTTAGATTTACAATAATAGAAAATGAGGTTAGAATAAAATGGAAAAATTAATTATATTTGATAATTTTATTAAAAAGTTTAAGTCAAATAAAGTAGGCCCAATAAGCTTTCAAATTGAACAAGGTAAAATTGTTGGACTATTAGGTACTAGTGGTAGTGGTAAAACTGTTATTTTAAATGCACTATTGGGAATAATTAAAAAATATAAAGGTAAAATAACAATTAATAATATAAAAAGAAAATCAAGAAGTTATCATAAAGCAAATAGAATGATTGGATATTATACTCAAATGGATTTTGCTTTACATGATATATCTGCGTATAACTTTTTAAAAGATAGTTGTTTAATTATGGGAGTAAAAAAAGGCAAAATAAAAGAAAAGGTTAAGTATTGAATGGAATACTTTGATGTTTGAAATCATAGAAATAAAAAAGTTAAAGATTTTTCATGGGGAATGAAAAATAGAATCAATTTAATTCTATGCTTTATAAAAGATCCTGAAATAATTATTATGGATGAACCTGGAGCAAATTTAGATTCATATTGAAGAAATAAAGTTAAAAATTTATTAGTAGAGTTTAAAAAACAAGGTAAGACAATAATTATTACTGTTCATAATATTGATGAAATTTCAGATATTATTGATGAGTATATTATTTTAGAAAGTGGTCAGAAAATATTTGAAGGTACAAAAGAGACATTAAACATTTACTCCAAGTATAAATTATTTATTAAAGATTTATTTGATGTAGAAAAATTTAGAGATTTTTTATTACAAGAAAATATTAAATCCTTTAAATATGATAGAGATGAAAACTCCTTAGTAATTGCAGCTAAAAACTATCGTCAGATTAATTACTTATTCTTATATTTAATAAAAAATAACTTGCCATTAATAAATCTTGTAAAATTGCCAATAAATATGGAGTCAATTCATAAAGCTTTAGAAAATCAAAATATAGAAGTCAAATAAAAAATGAGCTTTACAAAAGAATTGGAATTAACAATCTTAAAGAGACCGATCTTCTCAATAGAAGGATTATCCATTCTATTCATAAAGCATCGATTTATTGATTATAATAGAGCGCAAAGATGCTTGTTGATATGTAGAACAGAATTACTTATTACTCAGAAATAAAAATTTTTAGAAAGTAATTTAAATTTTCATTTATTAAAAATATCATATAAAATATAAGTGATTAAGAAGGAAAAGTAAAAATGAAAGGTGTTATTTTAAATTGTTCAAAAAGATATAATGAATTAATGACTAGAGATGAAATATATGATATTTCAAATGGATGTTGAACTGCTAAAGCAGAAATAATTAGTGAAGTTGATTTAGTTTTAATTGTAGTTAATAAAAAAGTAGTTAGTGTTTTTAAACCAAAAGAGTGAAAATTATGTAGTTGTCCAAATCAGATAAAAAATAAAATTCATTTTACAATTACAGATATAAATGATGAAAGTAACAGTTCCTATTTAAATAAAAAATTACTTAAACATTTTCAAAATCCTGTTAAATATTTTAATGAAGAAGAAGAAATATGAGAAGATTAATTCTAATGTTTTAAATTACTTTATAGCATAACCTTTTTTCACTCACAAATATTAAAATATTTGTGATTGAAAAAAGGTTTTATTTTGACTAAGTATGAGAAAGTAGAGTGTTAGAGAAATCAGGCTAAAATACTATATAAAAATTTATAATAAATATTTATAAACCTTTCTAAAATAAAATAGAGTTAAGGAATAGGTAGTCTAAGTTATAAATGTAATATTTTGAATTAGTATCTCTATATTAATATACTTATTTATAAAATATATCTCTCAAATAAAAGATAGCTTAATAAGTAGTTCCCTTAGAATTTATAATATCTTATGTTTTATTTAGAAATATACATTATAATAATTTTGTATAAATAAATTTTGTACATATAAAAATATTTTATTGGTATTAATTTATTAATTACTAAAGATTAATAAGTATTAATTAAGAATAATAAGTATTTATTAATAAAGTGAAATTATTCTAAAAATTTAGTAATAAAAGTATAAATTACTATAATACATTTTAATTTATTTAACAATAAACATGAATTGTAAAATTATTTTAATTTTACAATAATTAAAAAGATAACTTGAAAAAAATAGAGTCATTAATACATTTTCTGTATTTACTCTATAAATTTTTCTACTCTTATTATAGATAATAAGGAATATTATGGTTTGAAAACTAATTTAATTAAGATCATACTAAATTTAATGAATCTTTATAAGGTGGGAACTAACCTCAACTAATAAATATATAGTTAGGAAAATAAAATGCTAAAAATAAATAAAATAAATAAGAACTTTAAAGACAAAAAAATTCTTAAAGACATTTCCTTATCTTTAGAAAAAGGGAATTGTTATGGACTTTTTGGAAATAATGGAGTAGGTAAAACTACATTAACAAAAATAATTTTTAATGAGCTGAGTAAATCATCAGGGGAAATTGAATTAGATAATTTGGAACAAAAAAATATTGATTTTAGAGATTGATATTTTTTTACAGAAAATAATGAACTGCCTAATGATATTAGTGTAAGAAATTTTATTGAGATACTAGTAAATATCAACTTACTTTCAAAACAAGAATATAATAATAGAGTTAATTATTTAGCAAGTATTTTTGATGTAAAAAAATATTGAAAAGTTAAAATTAAAAATTTGTCAGCAGGACAAAAAAAATTATTATCATTATATGCTTGTATGCTCTTTAAACCAAAGATTATTTTCTTTGATGAACCTACAGCGAATTTAGATATTAAAAATAAAACAATTATTTTAGATGTAATTAGTAAATTAAAGTCTGAGGATACTATCATAGTTATAATTACTCACTTAATCTCGGAAGTAATGCAATTAATTGACCATGTAATTATTATGGATGAAGGTCAAATTACATATAATAAAAAATTTAATAAGAGTGATGATATTAATGAGATATTTAATAAATATAGTTCAAACAATGCTGAGGAAATAAAAAATAGTTTAGAGGAGTATATGAATGAAAAATAAAAAAAATTCTCTTAAAATTACTTTTATTAATCAATTAATTATATTTAAAAATCAAAAGACAAATTGATTAATATATGTAATAACATTCTTATCTATTTTTGTATCTGAACTTATCTCGTCTTTAATTTTAAATACAAACAAAAGTGTAGAAAATATATATTTGTCAATTAATTTAATTATTATAATAAACTCTATAATATTTTTATTTATTACAATTTTTTACAGTTTGACAATACTATTAAATCAAATAGTTGATAATACTTATAAACTTGAGTTAAGATATGGAATTACTAAAAAAAGTATTTTTTTTAGTAGAGTTATTTTTATATTAATTGTTCTGTTTTCTTTTTTACTTATTAGTTTACTTAAGTCAATTATTTTCTATTCAATTTTTTTAGCGAATGGTAATGCAAATATTTTAGTATATAAGATATACATCTCAGTATATGGGTGATACTCTATTTTTGTTTTAATGGTTTTCTCAGTGACTATTTTATTCTCAATGTTATTAAAAAGAGAATCAATTATTGGTACACTGGCTACATTATTTTCAGTGTTATTGTTGGTAGTGGTTAGTTTATTAGGAATGATATCAAGTTTTAATTCCTCTTCAAATATTAAACAATTTAATAATATGGCAATGAACTTTAGTTATGCAAATCAGCAATTTGAGGAAATAAAAAAAAGTGAGAAAATATCAAATATTCACTTTGCTTTACAGCAACCTGAATTTATGTCTATGGATATTGAAGAAGTAATGGCTGGTTATAAAACTTGAGAATTGGAGGTTCAAAATAAAGCTGTAGTATTTAAAGATATCTCTCTTGAAATTGAATCTCTTTTTTCAGAATCAAAGATAAATACATGAGAAAATGTTTATGAATTTTCTAATGAGTATACTACTAATTCAGAAGAAATATTAAAACTAACAAATAAAGCTATAGAAGCAAAAAATGGCATAGAGTATCATGAAGTTTATAATTTTATTAATAAAGATGCTGTAAACTATTTGTTCTATCAAGAATTAGATCTGTCTTATAAACCAAAAAAAATTAATTTAAATTTAGATTTACAAGAAAAAATTAAGAATAACTATAGCCCTGATGAGTATTTATTTACAAGAACACTTATGAATAAAGTATATTATATAATTTTAGAAAGACCATTTACTAAGATGGAAGGTTCTGTAATAACAACCGAAGATATTATTAATGCTCAAAAGGTTGAAAATATTAAAAATGTATTTAATCCTCTTAGACATTTTTCATTGATGTATCAATCAGTGGATTATAAAAATGATGTATTAATTAATCAAATAGGGGCACGCCAGAAGCTATTTTCAAGTTTAAACAATATTAAGAGTTATTCAAAAGAATCTGAAATAACTATAACAAATTTAAAAGCTAAAAGATTCTTGAAGGTAGAAATATTATATATAACTTATACATTAATATCTTTAATCCTAATTTTTGGTGCATATTCAATTTTTATTAATAAAAAAAGCTATTAGGAAAAATATTTAAAAATTTATATAAATGAAAAGGGCCATTTAAATTAATAAATTAAATAATTAAGATAAACTATTGACATAAAGTAGTTGATTAATTAAGTTTAAATTAAAAATAATATTAGAAGCAGAATAATATTTTATTGTTCTCTTGAAAATTGATAGTTAAATTATAAAAGGATAAAGTTTTTATAAAAGTAAATTCATTCAATGAATTTACTTTTATTTTGTTTTGACTATTATAAAACATTATATAAAGCAAAAAGTTAAATATTTTTTAAGTATTATATTTCACAATTATAAAATAGATATATTTATTAATAAAATATTCAAATTTTAAAAGTATTTGACTTAAAATTTTTTTAATGATTTTTTAATAAACAGAGAATAATTTATTTTAAATTTTATTAGTTTTTTTAGTGATTAATATTTTAAAGGCAAAGTTATTTATTCTTTAAGCAAATATTATTAAATTTATAACTCTACTTATTTGATTGTAATTAAAAACTATTTTGCATGTTTATTAGAACTGATTTTAAAATTAACTCTAAAAATATTTTTTTAAACCAATGATATGATTTTGAGTTTCTAAAAAGGTGAAGATTGTTTTTAAAATAAATTAAAGATTATTCAATTATTAAAGTTCTCTATTTATTTTTTATTTCTCTTATTTTATTAATTATTGAAAGTCCAATTTTCTTATATGTATCTGTACTAATTCTCATGATAGGTATATTTTGAATTTTTAAAGCTTTATCTTTTAAGTTATCTCTTCATTTTTGTTTTTCTTTTCTGTGAAATGTATATCCATCCACTTCAATTGCTAAGACAGGTTCAAAACTAAATTTATCATAAACTAGAAAATCAATATGAGATCAGTGATGATTTAAAAATTCTTTTTCTCTTTTATTAAAAATATCATTCTCTATAGCTTTAGGAATAATATGACTTAATTTTTTGAATAGGGTAACATCTAAGTTATTAAATTCTTCCAGTGATATAATTTTTTCTAGAACTGTATGTATTATTATTTCAGTTGGTTCTTTAGCACCATTGAAGTGGTTTTTATTATAGTTTTTAATAAACTCTATTAAATCATTATTATATTCTTTTGATAAAATATAAAACTCAGTATTCTTTTTATAAACTTCTTTGCTATTTGGAAAATTAAATTGAATATAATTTATTAAGTCTTTGATATCATTGTCAGGACAACTAATAATATTTTTTGAATATGCAAGTATAAACTTATTTTTTGCTCTTGAAACAGCTACATTTATTAATTTTGGATTAGAAACAAAATCACCTTTTCCTTTTATTGATTGTCTTGTAACAGCAAATAGTATTGAATCTTTTTCTTGTCCTTGAAAAGCATGAATTGTATTAGCAATTATCTTATCTGTACCTAATTGTTTATTTAAGATATTAGCTTGATCTCTAAAAGGGCTAATAATTCCTATGTCATTAATTTTATTATCACTAAGATATTGTTTAATATTTTCTAACTCTTTTTTACTAGTTTTAGAGTTATTTGTGTCAGTATAGTATAAAGATTCACCAACTATTAATTCAAAAGGACTTTGTTCATTTTCTGATTCAGTCATAATAATCAGTTCATTGTTGTAGTACTTTTGATTACAAAATTCAATGATAGCAGGATCACATCTATAATGTTCTCTTAATAGTTGATTAGGAATCTTTTCACCATATATTTTTATAAGAGATTTCAAAATATTATTTTCTCAGTATTCATATCCTTCATTTAAAAATAGTTTATTTTCTTCAAAGTAATTTTTATAGTTAGGGGAGTTGACTTGAGATAACTGTTTTAAATCACCAACTACTATTATGTTTTTTGCACAAGCCATTGAAGCAATGCTAGCTAATATGTCTGTTTGTGAAGCTTCATCTATTATTAAATAATCATATAGTACATCTGCTGGTTTAGAATTTATTAATGAAAAAATTGTACTTAGAACTATTGGTTGTTTATTAAGTAATCTTATAAATTCAGAACTAACTTCAGTAAAGTTATTTGCTGTTAAGTTTATTTTTACCTCAGACATATAGTTTTCATAAATAGAGTTATATAATATTTCTTTTGATATTTTTATTAAGTCATCTAATTGATTTTTATCAATCTCATTTAATAATTTTTTATTTTTAATTAAGTTTTCTTTTAGTTCTTGAGTTTTTTTATTTAAAACGTGAAAGTATATTTCTGATATGAAGTCGTATTTAAAAAAATTCTTAGGTAGCTTATATTTAAATTTATTTTTTAATTTAAATCATCATGATAGCTTATCTTTTTTGTAGACCTTAATTTTAATATAAAATTTATTTAATTTATCAAGGGATAATTTCAATAAATTAGTGTTATCTTTATATTTTAATATAATTTTTGATTCATATATTTCTTTTTCTTTTTTAACTTTAGGTAATACTTTTTCATCTCTTAATATTTTTTTCTTTAAGATTTCAATTTCTTCAATTTCTTCAACTAGTACTTGAAATTTACTATTTTGCACACTAATTTCCATATTTACATTGGAGTTTTCAAATGCTTTTTTTCATTTTTCTTTTGCAAGTACTATTTTTTCTTGCATTTCTAATGTAAAGTAATTCCTATTTTTTGAAAATGACCCTAAAAAAGAAGACAAGAATCAAATTACTTCTAGCTGTTCTTCATATTTATTGCTATTCTTAATTTTAGGATTCAGTTTATAAAATATATTATCAATAGCTGAATTATTATTTGAAACAATAGCAACTGTTTTTTTATCTAAAAGAATATTTGAAACAATATTTAATATTGTTTGAGTTTTTCCTGTTCCTGGTGGACCTTGAATTATAGAAAAATTAGATTTAAAAGCATTTTCCACAGCTTTTTTTTGACTATTATTTATTCCAAAAGGGTATATAAAATTTCTATTTTTTATATTGTCTCAGTTTTTATAAGAGCTATTTATGTAGTAATATAAAACACTTTCTTTATTTAAATTTTTATAGTTATTTTGAAAATGTTTATTAAAAAAATACCTTATACTGCTATAAACACTATTATTATCATTTTTTGTAACTGCTAATTGATTTTTTATTTTAGATGAATTTAATAGATTTTCTTTTTCTATTTGTTTTTGATCTAAACTAAATAAGTCATTTAAAAGTTTTATTCAATAATTAAAAATCTTTTCTTCCCTAGACATTATTTAAACTCCTTAATATATTATAACTGCAAATATTGCAAATTGCTAAAGGTAGATAATTGAATTAATAACACTTTTTATTATAATAATAGTTTTAGTTACAAATATTGGTGTTAAAAAATCACCATAAGTACTTATAAACTATTTTTATTTGACCAATTGATATATTATTTGTAGGTACTTATGGAGTTAAGGAAAAGGAAATAAAAATATCTAAAATGATATGTTTATTATGAACTGCATCCATATGAATAGTGGTGCAAGTCCAATTATTAGTAATGTATTAATCGAGGAAAGACAAGTTGAAGCAAATTATAGAAGTGAATCCGAAAATGAAATATTTATTGATTGCACTTCAGAATCTGAAAATTTTGTTTATGAAGTAGATCCGATTAGTAATAATGAATCTCTTACTTGAAAATGAGCTCTTTATGATTATCAGATAGCGGTTATGCCAGTTCAATTGGTAGTCCAGTTGTTGAGCAATATTTAGTTATTACATTGGGTTTTGATGATGAACCTAAATACAAGGAATTTACTAAACGATGATGAAATAGAACTTCTGCAGAGCCAACATTAAAATTTGGGTCATCATTTTGTACTGATAAATCAAACGAACAGGGATTTGTTTATAAATATTATGAAGAAGTTAAAGGAGATGTAAATAATATTGAATCAGCTAGAAAATATAGCAATGATTTATGAGTTTTTAGAATTGGTCTAGTTGGATATAGTGTAAAAGCAGGAACATTGTGAAGTTATAACGAGATAGAAAAACTGTTTAGACTACATTTTATATTCTATACAAAAGTATGGATAAATGGAGGAAGCCTAATTATACCTTATTTTTCAAATCTTGATTGAGATCTTGGTAATTCTTTGACAATAATTAGAGAGTAAAAAGAAATTTATTTAAAAAACGAATTAAAAAGTCTTATCAAAGAATTTTTAATGAGAAATGACAAATTATTTTGAAATAATTGAATTAGATACAATTTATAATTTTAATAAAATAAATATTTAATAAAATATTGTTCTTTCATATTTTAAATAATCAGTTTAATAACTGGTCTTTTTTGTTTTCAAATAAGAAGCTGTTTTTAAAGTTGAATATTACAAGCACAATGTTACTAATTATAGTTAACAAATTATTACATTTATGTATAGCATTATAAAATGGACATTTAAGATTAATACAAAATTTTCCAAAATTTATTAAATTTATGGTAAAAATATTGCTTTTGTAATAAATTAGGTGTATAAAATAACTATGTGACGTTTTTACTAATGCACATAAGAGTAAAATTCAGCAAATAAGGGGAGGAAAATTTAGTAAATAAAGCAATTAGATGAAAAAAACTCTATTACGCTTATTTAATTTATTTTCAAAAGAGAAAGAAAAATGAGAAAAAAGACTAATAATTTCACTGAATTAGTAAATAAAATATTTAAATCAAAAAATGCCAAGTGATTAACAAAAAAGAGACTCTCTATTGTTTCACTTATATCTATTGGAACTATTGGAACAATAGTTCCAATTAGTATTGTATTAACAAATAATAATATTGTAGAACCTCAACCAATAGGTTATAGTTTTGCAGGTAAAGAGTTTTTAACAAAAGAAGAAGTTTATAATTATGCTTATAATGAAGCACAAAGAACTTTTAACTACGAAACAAATATTTTTAAATTTGACAATCAGTTATTTAACACAAAAGAAGAGTTAGATTTATATATAAATCAGAAATTCAAAATAACAGAAGAAAAGACAATGAGAAATCCAGGCAATTATACAATTAATGCTTCTGGAGAACTTTCTTCTGATATTGTAACTTCTAATGTAGAAGAAGAGGTCAAAGTTTATAGGGGTCATGATAATCAAGCATATCTTTCAAGAGATAATGCTTTAGAAACATACTTTAATTATGAATCATCAATTTTCGTTGAAGGTAAAGAAACAAACAATGAAAGTGATGCAAGATCTTACTATGAAGAAATTAAGCTAAAAGAGTTGGAAAAAAGTGATGATAAAACTACTTGCTATTTGCAAAGTGGAATATGTCAAACAGAAACAGAAATTAAATCTTGATTAAGAAAAAATATGACAACTGGTTTTGAATATAATGGAAAATCTTTTTCCGATTATAACTACTTAGAATATGAAAATTTAATAAAACCTTTAGATCCAAAATTATCTAGAGAGCATATTAAAGAAGTTTTAGATGCAGATAAAAAATCTTATTGAGCACAAGTAGGAAATCTTAATTTACAAAATGGTTATTTAGTTGGTCCAAAATACTTTGAATCAACTGAAGAAATTAAAGATAATAATATTAAATTTGAGCAAACTGGTTCAGTTGATATTAATCCTTTAATTGCTTACAGTTATGCTGTCAGTTTATCATCAATGACAAGTACTGTCATAGATATTGTTTTGCCTTGAATTCATAAACCAAATAAGGATGAGGAAAGTAATTTTGCCTCTTTTGAATATTTAAAGTATTTAAGAGAGAATATTGAGTGGAGTCAAAAAGGCAAGGAGGAATTAGAATTTATAATTAAAGAAATTGCTTATGAATATTTTGCTGATGCATCATTAGATTTAAATCTTATTAAAGATAAAGAATTTACAAATTTTAATAAATTGCTAGTTGTATTTAATAAATTATTAATTAAAAGCAGAGTACATAGAATTGGTGTTTCTTATGAAGAGTTAGAAAAATCATTTGTATATATATTAGCAGATATAATTAATTCACAAGAAGAAATGGTTGAAAATGTTTTTTCAAATGATTCTGAAAATGGATTGGAATCTTTAAGAGAAAGTAGTTTTGAAGATATATATTCTCTTTTTATAAATGTGAATAAATTTTATTCAGAAGGTGGTGCAAATAAAAGATTACTGGATGGAGTTGTAAAATTTCAAAAAATAGCAGAAACTGTAATGGAACCACTTGAAAAGTTAAGCAAAAATAAGAAAAAAACTGAAGATACCTTTAAAGATAAAAATACTTCTCAGTTGCAAATAGATAGTAGCATGGAAGAGATTCATAAAGAAAATCAAAAGGAAATTGAAAGTAAAAGTGAAGATATTTATAAGGGAATTGGTTTTAAAGGATTTACAAATAAGAATTATAATTCAAAAGCCAGTGCTACTAGTTTAATATCTGGATTAAGTTGAGTAGGAAAGGCATGGAGTATAAGCCAAGCTTTAAGTTTTATGTCAGTAGTTAGTTTTGAAGCAAAATTAGATCAAAATACATCATTATTTTATACAGTGCCTACAATTAAAATTCCTTTAATTAATATATCAATTAAAAAACCAAATCCAAAAGTAAACGTTATAAAAATTTCAGATTCAGCAATAAATTATTTAGTTCCAAAAAATCCAGAGTCAACATCAACAACTATTTATGAGTTTAAAAATAAGTATTATTTGCATAAAGATACAGCAGAAGAAGAGTTAATATTAGATGCTTACAAAAATCCTCAAAATTACTTTTCTTCAAGGAAAATATTTGCAAGTATTATGAACAAAAGCAAGGTTTATACATTAACAAATGATAAATTTAATAAGCCCGTAAACTCACCAGGTGGATATACTTGATCTGAATATCAAGAAGCTTTAGATAAAGAAAAAGAAATATTTATTGAACAGCTATTTAAAGAAGAATATGTAATGCATAAAAAAGAATATTATTTAGATGGTTTTGGAAATGCTTTTGAAAATAAGTATGATGCAATATCAAGTTTAAAAGAAAACATTGCTAATTCTAAATTTAATAAAAAATATTTTTATATAATGAAAAATGGTGAAAAAATTTATAAGGATAGTGAAGAAGAAATTATTTCTTTCATTAAAACAAATCAACCGATTGAATCTAAGTTAATTATTAACAGTGATCTAATAAAAACTTCAATCTATAATAGTTTAGAAGAATATCAAGGAAGTCAGTATGATTTTTATAAGTTGGATTTTTATGGACAAAATAAGTATTTTAAAACATTAAATCAATTATTAACTTATCTAGATAATAATATTAATTATCAAGTAATTAATCAAAATGGTGAGTTAAAAACCTTTGATTTTAAAGACAATATATTTTTAAATGAATGAGAATTTAGAAAATGAATTGAGCAACAAACTCATGAAGTTTATTAAAAGAGGGGTGAAAAAAAACATGTTTAAAAAATTATTATATAAAGTAAGTTTAGCTCTGGTATTAAGTAGTTCAACTATACTACCGTTAGTTACTAGTGAAAACAATATTAGTAATATAAGATTTCGCAATTTATCAAATCAACAAATTGAAGAGCTTTATAAGGATATAGAAGAAAATAGACTATATATTGGAGATACTGAATATAGTTATTTTGATGGAAAGAAATTTAATTCTCCTCAGGAACTAGATGAGTATATTCTAAAAAATAACTTTGTGCAAATGCAATTGACCTCTTCAAATCCATCAAAAATTATTAAAAATTATGAGCATATGACATTAGATGATAAAAAAATTTATGATATTAATATAAATAATTTTAGTCAAGTATATAGAGATGCTTTTGGAAATATAGCTCTATCAAAAGAAAATGCATTGAATACTTATGCTAATTTAGGAAATGTAAAAGCAAAGTACAGTTATGATCAAATTGAATGATTTGATACACCAGATGAAGCCAAAAATAATGAGAAATATAATCTAAAAATTAATAAATCTTTATACTATATTTATGCAAATGAGTACTATAATGCTTTCAATCAAAATGATGTTGAAGCTTTAATATCAAAATTTACTTCTGGATATTATGTCAATAAAAAAACAGGATTAAATCAACAAGCAATTAAACCAATTAATTTCTTTGGAACTCAAGAAGAGAGTTTTGCTAAATTAAAAAGAGAGTTGGAATCAGAATTTTATGAAGGTTATTATAAAAATTTATTGGATGCTAACTCGAAATATAGAATAAAATTTATGCCAAAAAAAGATTATAGAATAACAGTTCAATGTCAAGGAGCAAGTGATGATTATGGTTTTGGTGACTATGTTAATTTGGAAATGTTAGATAATAAAACATTTAATTCTTGATCTTCTTTTCTTGGAGATTTTAGAGCTAATTGACAAAGTAAAAATGAAGGTAAGAGACCTTATTTAACAAAGACTTTTAATTTTAAATATAATGAAAAATCATGTAGTAATGGAAACATTAATTTAATGCATTCTAGTTATAAAAATAGAAAAGTTACATTAGATGATTTTAGTTATTATGATGAAACTCGTACTTCTTTTACAGGATATACTACAAAAGATAAAAAAAGTGGAGATGAAATATGATTCTCACCAGAAATGGGAAATGCATATACATCAAGTGATATGACACAAGATAATTTAGCAAATTTTTATAGTAAATGATTCTCAAATTATTTTAATGGATTGCAAAATTTTGAAAATCCAAATAAGGAATTAACTTTTAAAGATCTTAAAAATAATAATTTAAATTTAAATACAGAAGGATCTATTGCAAAAGATAAATTATATGATGTTAATGGTAATCAAGGTTTCAAATATTCACTAATTCAAAGTTATAATGACTTTTTACCAATAAAGGAAAGAATATTAAAAGAGCCTTATATAATTGATAATAAAACAATGTATAAAATGAGAGAAGATTTTTATGTTACAAAAGAACAATTAGATAATTTTTTACCACTGCAAGGTACTTTTAGTTCTATATTAAAATATTCATATGGAACAGATCAAGATTTATCAAGTAGAGATGGTAAACTATTGGCAAATACTCTTGAAGAGGCCAAAGAAAAGGAAATTATAAACAGCAAAAGAACATTACAAAAAAAATATATAGTTTATGATGCTTTTGGAAAAGTAGAATCATCTGGAGAGAGTGAAGAAGCAGCATTAAGAAAATTACATAATAATATTTCATTAACAGCAAAATATGTACATAGAGATGAAATAAAAACATGAGATCCAAATTTTAAATTATCTTATGATAATATTATTTCAGATGGTAGATATGCTGTGTATAGAATTAGAGATGTAAATGATAGTTCTAACTTTATTTATTATCAAAGTCAGGATTTAGCACTTGATGCCGTTAAAAAGGCTGCTAAACAAAATAGTAATATAAATGTACAAGTTTATAAAACTTATTTATATAATTATCAAACAAGTTTAGGTTTAACTATACCTTTATTAATTTATGATAATGATATTATGTCAACTATAAACAAAATTATAGAAATTGAATCGTCAAATATTTATTAATTAATTTAAAAGGAGAAATTATGAAAAAATTATTAACTTTATTTACAGCAATAACTTTATTTGCTTCAACTTCAACATCTGTTATATCATGTCAAAGTGAGAAAAAATTTGAATTACCAGATCAACCAAAATCTGGAGATGATATTGTAGAAGCATTAGATAAGTATCTTTTAGAACAAGAGAAAGTGAATACGATTTGAGCAAAAGAGCTGGATGAATGTAAGGAATGTAGTAAAGAAGAACAAAATAAAATAAAATTAAATAGTGATGCTTGACAAAAAAGCAAAATATATGAAGCGTTTATTAGAGCTTATTTATCTTATAAAATGTTGCAATTGAAATATGAAACTCTGGAATCAAAAATATTAGAAAGAACATATTCTATAGTAAATACAGATTTCTTTGATATATTTATTGAAGGGTGACAAAACGATGAAACCTTAAATAATAATACAAAAGAGTATATGTTAGAAATTCAAAAATGAGCTAAACAAGAAGCAATCCATGAATAAAAAGAAAAATAGTAATTTAATTTATACATAATTCTATATTTATTAATTCATTTAAAAGGAGAAATTATGAAAAAATTATTAACTTTATTTACAGGAATAACTTTATTTGCTTCAACTTCAACATCTGTTATATCATGTCAAAGTGAGAAAAAATTTGAATTACCAAATCAACCAAAATCTGGAGATGATATTGTAGAGGCTTTAGATAACTATGTTTTGGAACAAGAAAAAATGAACGCAATTTGAGCAAAAGAACTTGATGAATGTAAGGAATGTAGTAAAGAAGAACAAAATAAAATAAAATTAAATAGTGAATCTTGACAGAAAAGTTGAATATATGAAACATTTATAAGAGCTTATGAATCTTATAAAATGTTGCAATTAGATTATGAATATTTAAATTCAAAAATATCAAGTGGAACTTATTCTAGAATTGAAACAGAAGGTTTTGATATATTTATTGAAGGGTGACAAAAGGATGAAACCTTAAATAATAATACAAAAGAGTATATGTTAGAAATTCAAAAATGAGCTAAGCAAGAAGCAATCCATGAATAAAAAGAAAAATAGTAATTTAATTTATACATAATTCTATATTTATTAACTCATTTAAAAGGATAAATTATGAAAAATTATTAACTTTATTTACAGCAATAACTTTATTTGCTTCAACTTCAACATCTGTTATATCATGTCAAAGTGAGAAAAAATTTGAATTACCAAATCAATCAAAATCTGGAGATGATATTGTAGATGCATTAGATAACTATGTTTTGGAACAAGAAAAAATGAACGCAATTTGAGCAAAAGAACTTGATGAATGTAATGAATGTAGTAAAGAACAAGAAAAATTAATACAATTAAATAGTGAATCTTGACAGAAAAGTAGAGTATATGAAACATTTATAAGAGCTTTTAAATCTTATAAAATGTTGCAATTAGACTATGAATCTTTGAGCTCAAAAGTTTCAAAAGTGACTTACTTTAGAGGACAAACAAATACTTTTGATGAATTTATTGCATCAAAACAAAAGGATGAAACTTTAAATAATAATACAAAAGAGTATATGTTGGAAATTCAAAAATGAGCTAAACAAGAGGCAATCCATGAATAAAAAGAAAAATAGTAATTTAATTCATACATAATTCTATATTTATTAATTCATTTAAAAGGAGAAATTATGAGAAAATTATTAACTTTATTTACAGCAATAACTTTATTTGCTTCAACTTCAACATCTGTTATATCATGTCAAAGTGAGAAAAAACTTGAATTACCAGATCAACCAAAATCTGGAGATGATATTGTAGAAGCTTTAGATAAATATCGTTCTGAAAAAAGTCAAGTGGATGAAATTTGAAAAAAAGAACTTGATGAATGTAATGAATGTAATAAAGAACAAGAAGAATTAATACAATTAAATAGTGATTCTTGACAAAAAAGCAGAATATATGAAGCTTTTATAAGAGCTTTTACATCTTATAAAATGTTGCAATTAAAATATGAAACTTTAGAATCAAAAATATCAGAAGAAACTTATACTATAGTTAATACCGACTACTTTGATGAATATATTGAAGGATGACAAAAGGAAGAAACTTTAAATAATAATACAAAAGAGTATATGTTGGAAATTCAAAAATGAGCTAAACAAGAGGCAATCCATGAATAAAAAATCAAATATTAATTTAATTTATACATAATTCTATATGTATAAATTTTTTTAATTTATTTTAATATCTATATACCAAAAATAATTCATTGTGTAAATTAAAATTGCAAGCTATCAAAAAAATGTTAAAAATATTAATCATTTGATATGAAACTAATAAGAAACTTATTAGTAGTTCAGCTTAAATAATAGTTTTTCACTAAGATAGTCAAAAGTTAATTATTTTAATATTTAGTAAAATCTTTATAAAAGTCTGCTTTTTTTATATAATAATATTGTAGAACAATGAAATAAAGAAAAGGCAAAAAAAGATTTACCAATAACTGCAAGACATTCCTGAGAGAATGTACCAAAATGCAATTGCGGAGCACAACAAGATACTAGCGATAGAGGTCATAAAAAATGCTTTAGTAGATGTAAGGAACAAATGGAATATGGTGCATATCAAGGATGACAACCTAATAATTAAAATTGCTGAAATGTCAAGCATTTAAATCCCAAAGCACAAGGTGGTACAAATCAAAAGGAAAATCTTAAAGCAGTGCATAAGAAATGCAATAAATAGTACTATTTTATTGCACATTATTAATTCTATTGTCTTATCTCTTTTATAAAATTAATTTTTATAAATAATTAATAATTTATATTAATTTCTTTTAAATACTGTATATTTTAATTTATTTTTAATAATTTATTTTAATAGAATTGTTAAAAACTACCGCTTATCCAAAATTTTTATTTAAATTTATTAGGATTTAAATTTTCTGAATATAAAAACTTAATAAAAATGTACTAATTAAATGTGATAAAATATTAAAAATTTAAGGGGAATTTTAATATATGTATAAAATTAGTGACTTGCAAAATATAAAACTGAATTTTCATTTTAGTATGTTTTGTAATATGAGATGTAAATTTTGCTTTTATGCGCCTCTAATTGCAAAAGCAAATTATAAAAATAATTTAGAAAATTGATTAAGAATTATAAATAAAGTAGATTTTTTTAAAGCTATAAATTTTGCTGGTGGTGAACCAACTCTTTTTTGAGATCAATTAAAGGAAATGGCAAAGTTATCAAAAAAAATAAATTTAGATGTTACACTAATTACTAATGGAAGTATAATTTTAAAAAAATCACAAGATGATGTAAATGATTTGCTTCAATATTTTGATAGTGTTGGTATAAGTATGGACTCTATAAGTGACAATATCAATCAAGAATCTGGAAGGGCAATTAACAATAGAAATTCACTTTCTGAAAAGGAATATTTAGAAATTGCAAAGAAAATAAAAAAAGCAGGATGTAGCTTAAAAATAAACTCAGTTGTGCACTCATTAAATAAGGAATCAAAAATGATTGACTTTATAAATAAAGTAAAGCCAAGTAAATGAAAAATTATGCAAGTAAGCTCAGTTGGGCAGGAATCACATAAGAATTTTATTATTACAAAAAAAGAGTTTGATAATTTTTTAAAAATTAATAAATTATTTGAAAAAACTAACTTTATAAAATCTATTGAAGATGAAGAAACTATTAAATCAAGTTATGTAATGATAGATGGTGAAGGATACTTTTATAATTCAGATCAAATTTATGATAAGAAAAATATTAAAAGTTTATTAGAAGAGAAAGTTGTTCCTATAGACGAATTTAATAAATGTGATTTCAATATCCTATCACAAATAGAACGTTATAAAAATGAAAAATAATAAGGTAAAATTAAAATATTTTATTTCTATAATAACTAATTTTAGTAATAAAATAATATATTCTTTTAAAGACTTTCATTTTTTCACTTGATACATATATTTATACTAAAATATAGAAGATAAAAAATATTAACTTATAATTTTTTTATAATATAAGTCATTTTTAAATAAACTTTACCTAATACAGCAGAAACAATTTTAAATTAAATAACATTATTATTGATAGAATTTTAAGGGGGAAAGATTATAATGATTAAAAATGAATCTAATGAAATTAATTATAAAGACTTTAAACTCAATCACGAAAATGATATGATTTTAATTTTAATTATATCTGGTGTTTTTTCATTACTTGTTTTAATTATTTTTTTTATAACATTTACTTTTCTTAACTTTAATATTATTTATTTACTTGGATTATTTTTATTTCTAATCTTATTTGTAATGTCATTTTTTATTAATAAAGAAATACTTAAAAATTTTAGAAAAATAAATTATCAGAAAAATTATCAAAAATTATTGTTATTCAATTGAACTGATTTTTATAAAAAAAATTCAATAAAAGGCATAGAGATATTAAATGTAAATATTAATGCTTTCTTCATTCCCATAAAAAATTTATTTGTAAAAAATGATTTGATTTTTAGTGACAATTTAAATATTATTGATGAAATGATTAATGAAGAGTATTTTCAAAAAAATTTAAAAGTAAATAATACTATAAAGTTTAGAGTTTTAAAGCAAGAAATAGAAATCTCATATATGGAATTATTTTTAGAAGAGAAGACTAATAAAATTTATTGTAAAGTAAAGGTTAAATTTTTTAATAATAAGCATGAAAATGTTGTATTTAATGATTTATCAGAATTTCTAAATACTAAAAGGAAATATAAATTAGAAAATTCAAAAAATGATACTATTATTACTTTCTATAAAAAAATTGATAGATATAATGATCTAGATAATTTAGATGAATTTCATACTAGTGAAAATAGATTAATAAATACAATATCAGTAATTCCAGGTCTTTTTAGTATGAGAAAAATGAATAATAAAAATTTTAATAAAAAAATGATAGATATTGTAAAAAAAGATTGTTTAAATTTAAAAACTTTTAACTTTTTAGATATTTTTTAGATATTCTTTTAATTAATTACTAGGCTTTTTTTCTTATAAAGAATTTTTAATTATTTTAATTTTCTTTTATTTCATAATGTTTAATATATTCTTTTATAATAAATAATCAATTTATTTATTATAAATTATGTAATAATCAGATTATTATTAATATAATGTGAAATATTTTCTTGTACACTTTTTAAAATAATTAAGTAAAAAAGACTGAAAGACTAAATGAAAATTCATGATGAACATTGAATAGAGTAATTTAAAACTCCTTAAAAATCCTATGATTTAATTTCTAAAGAATATGTTTAATATTAAAACCTTGGATTTTAAAAATACATATAAATATTTAATTTAAACATGCAATAAAATTAAAAAGAAGCAATTTATAATGCTTCATTTATTAAATTAGAAATTAAAAAAGGTAAAAAATTATTAATTGAATCAACTTTTAAAAATTAATGATGTCTATAAAAATTAAATTAAAATTTATGGTTTTAAAAGACTAATAAAGTACTGATTTTTAAATTATATTTAAAGTAAACTACTATAGAGAACATCAATATAATAATGAATAAGCTTACTTATAAGTTTTTTTGCTATAATTAGATTATAAAGGGAAAATAAATTATGGATATAGGTAATCAAAATAAAATAGCTTTAATAATTGACTTTGATAATTTTAATCAAGATAAGTATTTGAAAATACTTTTTAATGAGCTTAAAGAATATGGTAATATTTTAAATAATTCATTATTTTACTCAAACTTTAATGATTTAAAGTTAAATGAAAAAAGTTTAAAGTATGGATTTACATCAATTATTATGGAGCCTTCATTTTCTGAAGCAAAAAATGCAGTAGATATAAGAATTGCGTTAGAAGTAATGGATATTGCAAATAAAGATTATATTAACTGCTTCTGCTTAGCAACAAATGATCTAGATTTTGCTCCAATTCTTAAAAAACTAAAGGAGAAAAATAAATTAGTAATTGGAGCAGGAAATTTTAATACAAATGATAATTATAAAAAATTGTGCGATAGATTTATTAGTGTGGATAAAATTTATGAAGCTCAAAATGAAAGTAAGAACTATCAAGATAAAGAACCAATACATGATTTAGTTGAAACTGTTAAGTCTATAATAAATGATTTAAATGAAGAAGATGGTTATGTTCGTTTTTCTCAAGTAATTGAAAGTCTGTATAAGGAAATAAGAGATTTTAATCCAAAAAATTATGGTTCAAAGAATAGCAAAACTTCTAAATTTTTTCAAAATGATTTAGAAAAATATTTTAATCTTAAATTAACAGGTAAAACTTATTTCATTAAAATAAAATAAAAAATTATATATTTTATTGTATCTTAGTTATTTAATAAAAAAGGGAGAATAAAACGAACTATAAATATTAAACATGAGTTAGATAAGAATAATATATTCAAAAATATTGAGAAGATAGATCAAGAAAATATTAATAAATACTGATTTTTAATTATTTTAATTGGCATTTATATAATAATTTTATCATTGGTTTTTTTATTTCTTTATCAACTAAAAACGAATTATTTTTATTACTTGGAGAGATTTTAATATTACCTACATTTTTTGTAATTGCTCTTATTTTTAGTTATTTTATTTCTTTTTTTAAAAAAATTAAAGAAAATAGAATTAAAAAAGAAATATCAAATTTGAAAAAAATAGATAGAATTAGTTTATTAAAATTATTCAATCAAAATAATTTTAATATAATTAATATCGAATTGAAAAGACAATATATTGATTGCAATTCATTTAAGAAATTTTTATTAGACCATTAATTTGAAAAATTAATTATAAATAATTATGTAACAGTAATTAAAAATAAAGATATGATTAAAATTAATTTTTATGAAATAACTTTAGATAAAGAACTTAAACATCTTCAATTAACTCAAAAAATTTTTACTAATAGAAAAATATAAATATTTGAGATAAATAATATTTTTAAATGATTTAAAAATGAAATAATATTCAGTTATAAGTCTCCAAAGGAAACTGAAATTGTAAATACTATTAATTTATGTTTAATAGAAGATTTAATTAAGTATTCTAAACATTCTAAAAGAAAAAATTAAAATCTTATAGCTTCTACTTAAATTCAACTATTTTTGGATTACATTTTCAACAAAAATATAGTACAATAAATTATATAGACTATTATAGTAATTTAATGCTTAATTATATTTTTATTATTGAAAAATTATTTGTAAACTAAAATTAGTAAGTTATTTTATATGATTATTATTGGTTTTTTATTAAATAATAAGTATTAAAATCAAATTGTCAAGAGTAAATAATTTTAAATTAAGCTACTATTAATTTTATCAAAGCTTTTAATTTTTGAGGAGTATTCAGTTACTTTTATTCTGTTTTTATTTTAAATAAATTGTAAGAAGTTTTTTAATATAAATATTTTCTTATTATTAAAAATTTTTATAGTATAAAAAAATAGTGGAAACTTTGGAAGAAATTCTTTATTTTCATAAAAAATAAAGAATTTGAATATGATAAGTTTTAAACAAAACTAAATTACTTATTATAATAATCGTTAAGAATTTAAGAGTTCTCAATATCTCCTAACTACAATGTAATTTGCTTTTAGTTTAAATATGCCCATAGTGGCAAAGTAACAGATAATTAATATATTGAAGATTTTGAGGTACTTTTAAAAAATATACAAACAAGGTAGGCTATAAAAATAATATTTTAAATATATTTATAACTTGAAAATGTATCAATTTTTTTATAATAATATATAGATAGTTATAAGATATTGGTGTTCGAAAAAAAGAACATTATAAATATAATTACTTATTATTTATATACACAAACTATAAAAAAATTGATACTATTTAATTATACTAAGGGGAAAATATGAAAATAAAATACAGACAACATTTTATACCTAGGTTTATCTTAAAGAAATGATCTGATAAAGATTTCTATACAACTTATGATTTGGAAAACAATATTTATAAGCAATATAACATTAGAAATTATAATAATGATCCATTTCATATTAAAAATTTTTATGAATCTAGAAAAATGAAAATAAATGAAATAGAAAATAAATTAACTAAAATTGAGGTGGAATATCAAAATATTTTAAAACTTATTGAAAATAAGCAGATTATTTCTTTAAACAGATATCAAACAAAATTTTTAAGACTGTATACTTTAATTGATATTTACAGATCAAATGCAGCTCTTGAAAGAGCATTAAATTTAGAAGGAGGTATTCAATATAATAATTATTATAAAAATAAAACTTTTGAGCAAATAAAAGAGGAGTATTTAAGTGAGTTAAATTATTTAGTTACTAATATTTATAATTATAGTAAAAATAATATAAGTATGTTTAATGAGGAAATGATTTTAAGAATTGAAAATAAAATTAATAAAATCCAAAAATATATAGAAGAAAAAAATGATTTTGATGAAATTTTTAAACAACCTTATAATGAAGATTTAAAAGATAGAATAGCAACAAATATTTTGGATATATATAAAGCTAATACAAAATTCATATCTATCCCTGATGCTATAAACGAGAGATTTCTATTAACAGATGCAATGCTTGTAGAATATTTTGGTGATAATAATAGTAAAAAATTTAGATTACCTATATTAATGATAAAAATAATTAATCCAAAACTCGCTTTAGCTTATATGCCTTTGGATTTATTTGATCATGTAAAAGTAACAAATCATGTCTATAATTCATTTTGAATTAAAGTATTTCCAAACTTATTTTTAAAAAATAATAAAGTTGAATATGAATATGGTAAAAAAATAAATGATGATATTCAGATACATATTAAAAAAAACCCAAACGCCTCATTTCTGGAAATCTATGATACTTTTTATTCAAATAATGATAAATATGAATTTGAAGTATACAAATTAGAAAATTCAAATCAAGTTAATTTAATTAATGCAATGAATCTTTCTCAGACATCAAGATATTTAATTTTTGAGAATAAAGAGGATTTTAAAAAGGCAAGAAAAACAATGAAGGAAAATAATATTTATAGAATTGAAAATTTAGGTTTATAAAGTTTTATTTTTATTTAATTATATAAACAAAATCAAAATTCTATATTTATTTTTCAAATGGTATATTCCTATTAAAAAAAAGAATATTTGCTAGCATTAAAATAATTGAAAAAACAAAAAAAGAAAATATTAAAAATAATAAAGTGGATTTTTTACCAAAGTAAAATATTGAAAAAGTTAAATAGTTTTTATACTATAGAGTTAAAAGTTATAAATAAAATAAGGAAGGAAAAAACATGAATAAATTTTATTATGCTTGAGAAAATGCAATTGCATTTGATAATTTAAATTCAAAGCAATATAGAATGTGTTATCTATGTAAAGAAAAAATGAATCATGGCACTAAATGAAATTCGGATATGAATCCAAAAAATGGATGAAATGTTGACCATTTAGATGGCAATAAGTCAAATGGAGTTCGTAGTAATTGAGTTGCTACTCATTATGATTGTAATAGAGAAAAAGGAACAAAAGATTTTACACAAAAATATAAGTCAATGAAGGGGCAAAAATGAACATACTAATAAAAAATATTTATTTATATATTTCTTAATTGAACATTATAACAAAAGAAAACTAAAAAAATATTTTTTATATTTAGTGTAAATGAGAATATATTATTCCATATATTTTTTTATTAAGCGAAAAAAATTATAAATATTTTGATTTCATTATCTATTATTATAAGTTCGATACATTTAAAGGAAATATTAAATAATTAAATGATCTTTTTACCCAAAGTTACTAAATAAAATTATTTACTACTATTTGTTTTTTTGATTAACTGTATTATTAGTGCTATTGTATTGATCATTATTTTTGTCTTTTATACGAGGTAAGTTCTTATGATATTTACTCCTAAAGAGTGGAAAACAAGTTGTAATTGTGTATTTAAAACACTATCATCAAAATGGTCGCACTTATTTTTAATAGTAAAAACATTATGATTATCACTAAAATTTAATTTTGGTAAACCTTAATGTTTAAGGATTTTTTTATAGATATTATAATAGCTTTCAGTAGTTTCATGTTTACTAAATAACCTGCCAAAATCCTTTTACTAGTTTTATCAATTGCAACATACAGATTGCTTGTTTTGTTATTAATTCACCTTTGATTTGAGATCTCAGTTTCATATACTTCTCCATATTTTACAATTTATTTTGTGTAGGAGGGTTTTTTTGTTAAAATTAATTCTCAAAGATACTTGTCTGTTGAATTCTCTTGGTTTTCAAATATTCTAATACCAAAATAGAAGTTATATAGCAAATGATTGTGAAAATTTTGATGCATTGCAAGGAGAATGATTTTTATTTAATAAACAAGATTCTCGATTTTTAATTTTACTTGAAAAAAGAATTAAATAAAATAGAAATAAGGTATATATGAAAAAACTGAAATTTATAAATAAAAAAAATCAAGTTGAACATTCTATAGATATTAGTAAAAAAAATACATATATATATGGTGGAAATGGTGTTGGAAAAACTACACTTTCAAGAGTGGCTAAAACAGAATTGAAGGAATCATTCGTATTTAATGTTGATTTTATAAATAAAAATTTATTTATTGTAGATAAAGATGGCATTAAAGATGACTCAAGTACAAAAGATGGTTTAACAAGAATACTTATTGATGAAAAAGAAATTGAATTAAAAAAGAAATTGATAAAATTGGAAGAAAACTTAAAAGAAAATAAAGAAAAAATGGGCCAAGTAAAAAATAAATTAACTCAAGTTTTTAATGAGAATAATTGCTTACAAAATTCAGATTTATTATATTTGGATATTAGTAGTAATTATAATTTCAATTATAACTATGAAAAAAAATATGACGATAATATGTTAGGTTTAGAAATTACTCAGTATTTAAAAACTGATATAAAGAATGATGAACAATTAAAAGCTGCTATTATTAGTATTAATGAAAAAGAAAATATACAAAAAACTCTTATTTTTATTAAAGAAAATGAAATTTTGAATGATATTGTAAATGTTGATATTTCAATTAATAAAATAATTGAAGAAAAAACTAGTTTATATTTAGAAAATTTAAATAGAATGAGAGATGCTGAAAATTGTTTCTCTAAAAGTGAATATATTGAAGAATATAAAAAATGAATTTCTGATGGTTTAAATTTGCATGAAAATATTGATGATTGTCTTTTTTGTGAAAATGAAAATATTAGCAAGAAAAAGGAAATATGAAAAGAAAATTTAAGTTCAGATATACTTGAAGTTAAAAAATATTTAATTGTAATATCAAAAGAAATAATTAGCAACTGTAATGAGTTTATAAAGTCAGAAATTTATACTCAGTATTTACCATTAATTAAAGAAAGTTTGGAAAAAATTAGGAATTATTTTTTAGATTTCAAAAATAAAATTTTAAAAAATGAAATAGTTCAATATTCATATATGGAAATAAAAAAAGATTCCTTTTTAGAGTCTGATCAAAGTCAACTTAATGAGGTTAAGAATTATATTCTAAATAAGAATTTAAAGGAATATTATGGTCCAATTATAATTCAGGAAAAATTGGATTCACTTAAAAAAAATTGAGAAAGGGAGTTAGATCAAGAATATGAAATATATAACGAAGACTTACAAACTAAATTAAACTCAATCTTAATTACTTTTGGTTATGATAGGGAAATGCAAATAGTAACAGATAAAAAATCATCTCAAAGGAAGATAAGTTTAAAAATATCTGATAGTAGCAAACTAAATACATTAAGCGAGGGGCAAAAACATAAGCTAGCCTTAGCAATATTTTTTCTAAAAGTTACTGAATTTTATTCTCTACAAAACCAATTGAAATACTTAATTTTAGATGATCCAGTTTCAACTTTAGATATTAGTACACAGCATTCAATCAGAGATTTTCTATTTAATAAATTAGGAGATTACTATGAAAATATAATAATTTTAACACATAATTTTAATTATCTTATGCTAATGATATCTAATCTTCATGAAAATAAAGATGAAAGAGACCAAACAACATTATTATATTTACATCCAAATGAATGTATTAAACTTAATCTAAATAATATATCACATGATGATTTATTATTGTTTATAAAGTCATTTAAAGAAATAAAAGATTTAAATGATTTATCAATATGAAGATGAATTATATTAAAAATTTATAGAACATTATTAAATATAAAAACATCTTTAATTGCCTTAAACAGTCATAAAGATCCTAATTGTGATATACAAATTATTTTTTCAGAAGATGAAATAAATAAAAATAGAGCTCTTGAAATAAACTCATCAATAAATAATTGAAGTTATAAAAAAGTCGTAAAAGTAGAAATAGTCAAGAAAAACTTAGAAGAATTGATTGAATTCTCAAATTTATTGAATCTACCTATAAAATTAAGTGAAGATGAAATAGAAAAAGTATTCTCAGAATTTAATATGAAAGACAATACTCTAACTTTTGAAAAAATGATACCAAAGGATTTTGACTTTACTATTTTATATGAGGGTTATAAAATTATATTTGAAGCTAAAAAGACTAATAAAATCCAATTGAAAAATTATATTTTGCATCCAAAAAACCAAATCACGTCATCATTAACTTCACTTTATACTCAAAGAGATTATTAAAAAAGCTATTTTATCTATATTTAATACATTAAATGAAATTAAAATTTGTAGATAATAAGTGATTATGTCTGAAAATACAAGATTTATCTAATAAATAGAGATTGTATCTTTTCTTTTATATTAAAAAAATATTAGTTATTTGTTTTCATATTTAATCAATTTTCGGTATTTTAATAAATTAAAATTATTACTCGGTTAATGTTTATAATTATAGTTCATATTATAATTATAATATTATTAATTGATTTAAAGATTTAAAAAAAGATACAAAATTTAGTTAGAGAAGCTAAAGAAAAAAAGTCTTGGTAAAGTATGATATATTTTTTATTTAGATCCATTTAGGCTAATTAAATATAAAAAAATTTATCTTAACAACTTTTTAAAACCTATTCATAAAATATTTTATATATTAAAATAGAGTATATTATAGTTATAATAAAAATATAATATAAGGGAGCTTATTAAAATGGACTTAGACATGATTAAAATAAATAAATATAAATCAATTTTTAATCAAAACTTTTTGATTAAAAAGAATAAGTTAATTCCTATAGTAGGAGAAAATAATGCTGGTAAAACAAATTTATTAGAGTGCATAAATTTATTGAATAAGGTAATGAATAGTAGAGACTTTCAATATATAAATGAAAGAAATGAAGATCAAATTGAACACCTTATTAAAAATAAAAGTTTTTATTTTAATGAAAATATTTTAGATTTAGATTATGATGTGGATTTTTATTTTAAAATAAAAAAACCTAATATAGAAGTTCATACAGTAATTATAAAAGTTAAGAATAGTAAAGTTTATTTATTAAATTTATATGAAAGCTTAAAATTTATTTTAAAATTTTCAAAAAAAATGGATAATAAAATTAATCATATATTTAATAAAATAGATTTATATGGAAAATCTAATTTATATGTTTCTTTAAAACAAATAATAAGTGCAATTAATTTAAAAAATAGTTCAGAAAAAAATTCTTTAGAATATAAAACTCTAATTGAACAAAAAAATCTAGTTAATTCACTTAAAACTGCTGTATATAAAGTTAAAGAAAATATATCAAACTATGTTTTTTTAGATAAAGATAATTTAATAACTTTTGAAGAAAGTTTTACTGAGTTTACTGAGTTAATAGAGAATTTTTTTTTAGAGTACAAAAAAATACTGAATTTTCCAAAATTCTATTACATATCAAGTTTATTTGATAATCAAAAAGTATCTAATTTGGTAGCTAAAATAAATGAAAATAGGGAAATTGAAAAGGGAGCAAATTTTGATTTAATTAATGAAATAGCATATTCCAATAATATTGAAAAAGTTATTCAGGAAATAAATTTTAATGAAAGTCTAGAGAATATAAATAGATTTTTATCTGAACAAATTAAATTAAATACAGAAGATATCGATAATAATTATTGATGTTTATATTTATCAAAAAATGAAAATAAGTATGATTTAAAAGTTGGTATAATTGTTGCAAAGAATAATATGAATATGCTTTCTTATCAAAGTTTAGGAACATTAAAAAATTTTTTTTATAGGTTATTATTAAATAAAGTTGAAAATATATCAGATAAGCAAAATTGCTATATAATTCTTGATGAACCCGATTCTTTTCTACATATTGATAGACAAAAAAAACTATTGGATGAATTTTTTAAGTTAACTTTAAAAAGGAATAACATAACTATAATTTATTCTACTCATAGTGTTTTTATGCTTGATTTTAAATGTTTATTCTCAATCAATATAATAAAAAAAGATAAAGAAGGTAGTAAAATTGAGTTATCAAATTCGGTAAAAGATACTAATTCAAAATTAGAGTCTACAATTCCAGCAATTATTAAAGGTATGGGAGCTTGCATATCTACATATAACTTTAAGAAAAATATATTAATAGTTGAGGGTCAAAGTGATTTTTTATACCTTCATTATTTTTCTGAGATTCTAAACATTAATTTAGAATTTGATATTATTTATTCTGCGGGTGCTTCTAAAGTTCCATATTTTAATGATATTATTAAAATAATTAATAAAAATGTAATTTGTCTTTTGGACAATGATGATGCAGGCGATATTGTATTTAAAAAAAACTATAAAAGGATGAATTTATTAAATTTTTATAAGCAAAATAATAAAAAAGAAATTGAGGATCTTTTCTTTGAAAATAAAATGAAAAAGGAGCAGCTGCTTAAGTTCATTAACAAAGATTTTAATTTAAAAGAATACCCATGAAATATTAAAACAAAAAAAAATTTTACAAAAATATTGGAGTATATTAATGAAGAATTCAATAGATATTAAATATTTTAATTATTCTAATGAGAATATTAATAGTTATTTAAAAAAAATAAATAATGCTTTTAAGGAAATTAATTTAATAAAGAATATTAAAAATATTTATTTTAAAGGATTTTCTGATTTTAAATATAGGAAATTACAAAAAAATGTTAAACAATTCGATGTTATTAAATACTTTCAAAATTACAATAAAAATTCAAGATATATATTAGACTTAATTTGTATTTTTTTTGAAAGTTATCAAAATCTTAATTTATTGAAATCAGGTATAATACAGATTTTTTATGATACTTTTAGTCAAAGTGTGCAATCAATCTATGAAGATTTAAAATTAGTTTTTAATAACCTAAAACTATTTCAAAATATGCTTGAAAGTTATTTTTCTAAAATCCTCAATTTTCTTTTATGTTTAAAATTAAAAATTGAGAATTCCATATTTGAAATTAATAGATTATCAGGTTCATTTTCTTTAAAAAATAAATATTCTAAAAATAAAGAAAACTTTTTACTTTTTAGTATTTTTGTAAATATAATTAGAGATAAAAAAATATTTAAATTTAATTTAAATAATGAAATAAGGAATTATTATCCAGCATATTTCAATCAAATAAGGAAAAAGATTGATAGTTATGATGAATGAATAGATGAACTATTTTTAATTGATAATAACTTTCTATTATTTAAAATAAAAATAAAAATAGATAATAATAGTAATATTTATTGTGTAGATAATTTATATGATATTTTTGAATATCTGGAAGATTTTTTACCTGAATCGAAAATAATACTATTCTAATCTAATTTAAAATATGTAAGTAAAAATTCAATTAAAGAAATAAAATTAAATAAGTTTTATATAATCCTCTATGCATAATTTATAACAAATAATTTTTAATGTAATCTATATATAGAAAATTAAATCCAAATAGCAGCTATAATTAATTCTCTAATTATAAAAATATAGGTGTTCGAAAAAAAGAACAGTACAGCTCTAAAACTTTATATATTCCTTATTAATAACCCCTTTAAAAACCTATTAAAATTTGATATAATAGAAGAAACTAACTTAATGGGAGAAAGAAACATGAAATTACAAAAAATTATAGCTAAGAATTTTATTCAGCCAGGAAAACAAACTTTTACATTAAGTGAAGATCATATTTTAAAACAAGGTATATATAGTGATGCAAACGATATCTTAGAGCTAAACAAGATATTTAATGGTTCTTGATTAGAATCAAATATGAGTTTTGAAAAGTATTATCCAAAATTTGCAAAAAAGTTAGCAAATAAAGAAATGAATCTCCAAATTGATGCCTTATTTTTTATTGAAGAAGAGGAATTAGTACAATTAAATAAAATTTTAAAATCTCTTGGAGTTATCAAAGCATGAAAATCTAGAATATTTTATTATTCAATTAAGTGTATTTATCCTTATATTTTCCCAATTGTAAGTTTAGTGCCAGCAGAGTTCAAAACAGATAAAGTAATTGGTATTGGAAGTCACTATGAAAAGTTTTTTAAAGCTAACTTAAGTAAAAGAGATATTTTAACTACTATGGGAATTAATGCTGTGGCTCAGTTAAGAGAAAAGTATTTTGAATATAAAGATGTCAAAATTAAAGAAGAAGAAAAAGAAGAGTATAAAAGATATCTAGAAGTTTTAAAAACAACTTTTAGATATGATGAAGAGTTTATTAAAAAATTGGGTCAAGCAATTTATAGCATTGATGATGGTGATATTATCAATTATGCTGATGAAATTGAATTTTTCTTAAGAAATAATCACTTTGACAATTTTTTAAATACAATTCCATTATTAAGAGAAAATAAAAAATATCGTGAGGATTTTGCTAATTTATTATTTGATGTTTATTTAGTAGATTTAAAGTGAATTTATTCTGTAAAAACAGCAAATGATATTGTTGAAATAAGAAAAATTGCCTATGAAAATCATTGTGAAAATGCAGTTTATTCAAGAGACTTAATAGAATTTTTTAATACAAAATTGGTTTTAAATAAGAAGAACTTTAATTATTATTCAGGAGTTAGCAAATTTAATGCTAAAGCTGATCCAACTTTGGTTTTTACAAATGAGCTTAAATATAATAAAATCTTTGAAAAGGATGCTGTAGAACCAAAATATGTGGAACCAAAGTTTGCATGAAATAAAAAAAGAAAATAGAATTAATGAAATGTATAAAGTTAATGTAAAAAACTATTTTTATTGGAGGGTTTACTATGGGTGAAAAAATACTACAAAATGAATTATTAAAAAATCTTGTTAGTAAACAAGATTTATATAAGGCAGCTAAAAATATAAAGTTATCAAATGAGGACACACGAAGATTTATTGAATCAATTTTTAGTAATTATTTTCTAGATAATGACAATATTAATTTTTTAGTTAAAAATGGCTATAATTTTTTTACTTTTAAGGACCAAGAACTATGTTTTTGCCTTAGTGGAGAGCAATTTTTAGCATGTTGCAAAAAACACTTAATAGAAACAAAAAATTCAAGTTATACGCCCTTTATTAAGGCAATTATTGCCAATGATAAGTATGAAGATTACTTAAAATTTTCTTCGCAATTATTTGAAAATAAATACAAAAAAATGAGTGAGACTGAAAATTGTAATTTTGTTAATTGTGAACAAAAAGCTGTTGAAAATAGTTTGTATGATTTTAAGGAATTAGATCATATAAACTATTTAACATCAAATAAAAGAAATGTGTTTGATAATAACTATAAAATGGGTGAATCTTTTTTCAAGGAAGTTGAGCCAAATCAATTTAAGTATTTTGGTTTTTGTCAAGATCATATGAATCAAATTGCAGACATTAAAATTAATAAAAATAGTAGTGATGAAGAAATCCTATTATTTAACTTTCCAGCAATTGTAAATAAATTATTCATCTCTAGAGTTCAACTTGAAGCTTTAAAAGAGGAATTTAGAAACTACTTTAATTCAATTGAAGAAGATGGTGTTAAAACTATGTTTATTTATAATTTAAAGAAAGTTTCAAATCATGTAAGTTCT
Organism: Spiroplasma endosymbiont of Cantharis nigra; assembly: GCF_964019925.1. Classification (NCBI taxonomy): domain Bacteria; kingdom Bacillati; phylum Mycoplasmatota; class Mollicutes; order Entomoplasmatales; family Spiroplasmataceae; genus Spiroplasma; species Spiroplasma endosymbiont of Cantharis nigra. The sequence goes on along the minus strand of NZ_OZ026470.1, from coordinate 540,572 downwards.
TTACTAGATACTTATAGTTTCTTTGTAAAAACTTTAAAAGGGCAATACAAGAACTTTGGGATTGTGAAATTTAGTTTACCCAAAACAAATAATTTTACAATTAAAGATGTCTTTCAACCACAGATAACACCAGATGATTTTAAAGTTGTAAACTCAATTAATAACTTTTTTATCTCTGAAAATTTTGCAACGATTGTCATGTTTTCAGATAAAGCAAATTCTTTTGTGACAATGGTTTATGACAAAAGCAAAGAAAATTTAAATACTTTCTTTGAACAGTATTTAAAAATTATTCATTTAAAATCAAAAAATGAAGCGGCTTTTATTTCAAATTGTTCGCTGATATTGGCAGATAATATTTTATTTCAAAAACAATGATTTGATAAATTAGATGAACAAGAAAAATTATTGTATTCCGCTTTAAATAAATTTAGATTCCAACATCCAAATATGGGTCAAGAATATTTAAAAATGAAATTCTTTGCGGGGTTTAATAAAGGCAATAATTTCTTTTAAGAAGTTTAAATTTTAAATTAATTATAAAAAAATACTAACCAAGTTAGTATTTTTTTATTATGAAGAATGTTCTCAATCAATATTATTTTCTTCAGCTTTATTTTTTTTATAACATTCATCACAAACATAAATTGCAGTTTCATCTTCTAAATTTTCATCATATTGATAAATTCTCTTTTTATCCATAAAGTTTAGATCCTGATTACAATTTACAATTTGACATTTTTCTTTCATTTAAATCACTCCTTAAGTTAATTTTACTAGATATTTATAAAATAGAAAGTCAATTGAATATTTTTATAATTTAAAAACCTAATATCTTATAAAAGAGTGAGTAGGGGAGTTGAAATTAGCCGATAGGGGAGTTTGAAATGTAATAAAAGTCAATAAAAATGCACTGTTTAGTGCATTTATTTGAAATATTCAAATTAGAAGTTACTTGTTTTCAAAATTACATAATCTACTTTTTTAATATCATTAAGCTTAGTTCCCCCAGAATATGATATTGATGATTGCAGATCTTCTTGCATTTCTTTGTAAGTTTCCATTAATTTTCCTCTTACTTTAATTAATTCTTTTTTTCCTTCAACATATCTTTTTTCACCCTTATTATATTCACTGGCACTACCATAATATTCTTTAAATAATTCACCTTCAACAGTAACATTAGCTCCAGGTGATTCTTCATGAGCTGCAAATAAACTTCCAATCATACACATTGTAGCTCCAAAACGAATTGATTTAGCAATATCACCATTGACACGCAAACCACCATCAGCAATAATTGGTTTGTGAGCAGCTTTGCTACATCACTTAATAGCACCCAACTGTCATCCACCAGTTCCAAATCCTGTTTTTAATTTAGTAATACAAACTTTTCCAGGACCAACTCCAACTTTAGTTGCATCAGCTCCTCAAAATTCTAAATCTCTAACAGCATAGGGTGTTCCAACATTTCCAGCAATAATGAAAGTTGATTTTTTCATATGTTTTCTGATATGTTCAATCATATTTTTAACACTAATTGAATGGCCGTGAGCAATATCAATTGTAATATAATCAGGGATAATATTGTCTTTAGCAAGTTTTTCAATTAAGTCATAATCTTCTTGTTTAACTCCCACACTAATTGATGCAATTAAATTAGCTTTAAGCATTTTTTTAACAAAAGCATATGAGTCAACATTGAAACGATGCATAACATAAAAGTAACCATTTTTGGCTAACATCTCACATAATTGTTCATTAATTACTGATGCCATATTTGCAGGCATCACAGGCATTTTAAAAGTATGTTTGCCAAGTTTAACTTCAGTATTACATTCATTTCTTGATTTAACAACACACATACTTGGTATTAGTTGAATATCTTCATAGTCAAAAGCGTACATCTACATTTCTCCTTATTCCTTTGAAATTATAGCAATAAAAGCTTAAAAAAGAAAATTAGTTAAAACAAAAAAATAACCTTTAAGGTTATTTTAAAACTTTTTAGCAGCTTCAATAATTTTATCAGCAATTGCATTCATTGCATCATTTGGATTTGTTGTTGAAACAGGTGCTATTTTAGTTCCTGCAAACAGAATTGGTTGATTAACTTTTGCACCAACAAACTCTCAAGTTCCTTTTAAAAATTCAGTGTGATTTCCTCATGGATATCATCCAAATGGTGCACCTTGAGTTGTTAAAATTTGTACTGTTAAATGTTCTAATAGACCTTTAGCATCTCCTTGTTTAACATATTTATATGAAAATGTTTGATCTGCTAATAATATGTGATCTAAGTAATTTTTAATTAAAGCTGAAACATTAAAGTTATTCATTGGACTTGAAATAACAACTTTATCAACTTCTTTTAACTGATTAATATATTTTAAAGCATCTTGCTCATTAAAATATGTACCAAAGTTTTCTCTTGAAAGAGTCTTATGAGCCATTTGCTCATTGTTTAAATCTAAATGAATAATTTCATCTTGCGGGTTTAATGTTTGATATTCTTTAACAAAACGATTTGTTAAAGCTAATGAAAATGATTTTTCAACAGGACTAACTGTACCTGTGATTACTAAAATTTTTTTTGCCATAATTTTCTCCTTTATCAAGTTAATTTTATAGTTAAATTTGTCAAAAATACTTCATTTTTTTAATAATTAAATATAAAATATTAAATGGTTATATAGAGGTACATATGAAAAAAGTCACAATAATTATTGTAGCAGGGGGTAGTGCTAGTGGAAAAACTACTGTAGCACAAACTATTGCCAATGAAATCTTTATGAACAAGCCTGTAACGCATTTAACAATGGACAGTTACTATAAAGATTTTAGTGATTTAACCTTTGAAGAAAAGCAATTAGTAAATTTTGATCATCCAAGTTCATTAGACATCGACTTGCTTTGTAAACATTTAGATGATTTAAAACAGTTTAAAGCAATTGAAACACCAGTTTATGATTTTAAAACTCACTCACAAAGTGGTGAGTTTATTAAAGTAAAACCTTCAAATGTAGTTATTTTAGATGGTATATTAGCATTACATATTGAAGAAATTCGCAAAAGAGGTGATATCAAAATTTTTATTAGAACAGATGATGATATTCGCTTTATTAGAAGACTTATGCGAGATGTCAATGAACGTGGAAGAAAACTAGATGACATTACAAATCAATATTTAAATACTGTAAGACCTATGTATAAATTTTTTGTAGAGCCTTCAATTGAACATGCTGATTTAATAATTCCTTATTATGAGGGTAATAATATTGCAATTGATTTAGTAGCTGCAAAAATTAGCAGTTTATTGAAAAAGTAAAATCATTGATAATTGAATGAAAGGAGTTACAAAACTCTTTTTTTTATTAAAACTTTTCTCACATTAAGTGTTTTTTATCGTAAAAACTAACTATTTCGAAGACAAGTGCCTATTTTAAAGGGTTTTTGATTAAATTGACATTTTTTAATGAAATGTGATATATTAATTCTATTATGAAACAATGAGGTAAAATATGGCTGAAAACAATAATAATTTATCGTATACAGAAGATAGTATTCAAATATTAGAAGGTTTAGAAGCAGTTAGAAAAAGACCTGGTATGTATATTGGTTCAACTGATTCAAGGGGTTTACATCATTTAGTTTGGGAAATAGTTGATAACTCAATTGATGAGGCTCTTGCTGGAGTGTGTAGTGAAATTAACGTTTCAATTGAAAAAGACGGTTCAGTGACAGTAAAAGATAATGGTAGAGGGGTTCCAATAGGAAGTTATAAAGGAACAAGTCAATCAACACCAGAAATTATTTTCTCAGTATTACATGCTGGGGGAAAATTTGGTGGTGATGGTTATAAAACTTCTGGAGGATTGCACGGAGTTGGTTCATCAGTTGTTAATGCACTATCATCTAAATTTAAAGTAATTATTCACAGAGATGGACTTATATCACAAATTAAGTTTGCTCATGGGGGAAAATTAGTTGATCAGTTAAAACAAACTGGAACTTCAAAACAAACTGGAACAATTGTTAACTTTTTACCAGATGAAACAATGTTTTCAACAACAAAGTTTTCATTTTCAACAATTAGTGAAAGATTAAAAGAATCAGCGCTTTTAAATTCTGGACTTAAATTAACTTTAAAAGATAATAGAAGTGATAAGTATGTTGAATATCTATATGAAAATGGATTAACAGAATTTGTTAATGAACTAAGAGGTGATCAAAAAGCTTTATGCTCACCAATTATGTTAAAAGGTAGTGAACAAAATATTGATGTAGAAATTGCTTTAACTTATACAACTGATTTTTCAGAAACAGTATTAGGATTTGCCAACAATGTTAAAACAAGTGATGGAGGAACTCATTTAACTGGTTTTAGAACAGGAATGGTTAAAGCCTTAAATGAATATGGTAAAACTCAAAGTATTTTGAAAGAAAAAGATAAAAAATTAGATTCATCAGATATTAAAGAAGGTTTAATAGCAATTGTAACTGTAAAAATTCCAGAAAGTTTAATTCAATATGAAGGTCAAACAAAGGGAAAATTAGGAACAAGTGAAGCTAAGTATGCTTGTGAAAAAGTAACTGAAGAGCACTTTAGTTTTTGATTGCAAGAGAATAAAACAATTGCTATTTCAATTATTGAAAAAGCATTATTGGCTCGAAGAGCAAAAGAAGAAGCAAGAAAAGCAAGACAAGCAGTTAGAGATCAGAAATCAAAATCAAAATCAAGAACAATGCTTGGGAAATTAACTCCAGCACAAGGAAAAAATAAACAAGAAAATGAATTATATTTAGTTGAAGGGGATTCAGCTGGAGGAAGTGCAAAATCTGGAAGAGATAGAAAATTTCAAGCTATCTTACCATTAAGAGGTAAGGTCATAAATGCTGAAAAAACAAAATTAATTGATTTGCTTAAAAATGAAGAAATAACAACAATAATTAATGCAATTGGTGCTGGTATTGGAAGTGATTTTGATATTAGTGATATCAATTATGGAAAAATAATTTTAATGACAGATGCTGACACCGATGGTGCTCATATTCAAACTTTATTGCTAACTTTCTTTTATCGCTATATGAAAGAATTGATTATCAATAAAAACATTTACATCGCAATGCCTCCATTGTTTAAGGTCACAACAGGTTCAAATAAAAAGGACTTTATGTATCTATGAACAGAAGAAGAATTAGCAAGTCATATGAAAAAAACTAAAGCTAAAATTGAGATTCAAAGGTACAAAGGGTTAGGAGAAATGAATGCTGATCAACTTTGAGAAACAACAATGGATCCAGAACATAGAAAATTAATACAAGTAACAATTAATGATGCACTAGCTGCTGAAAATTCTTTTAGAACTCTAATGGGTGATAATTCTGAAAAAAGAAAAGAATGAATTGAAGAAAATGTTAAATTTACACTTGAAGAAAATACGGAATTTATTTAGTTAAACAGTTGCTAGGATGGATGTGGTAAATGTGGAAAATAAACTTTCTTTTGCACAAAAGGCAAAGATTATTATTCAAAAAATTGAAGAATATAATAAAATAAATAAGGAAATTAAAAGATATGGAGATATTTTTAATACATTTTCTTTTTATTATGAATTGAAAGAACCTATCCTTTTTTTTGAATTAAAAAGTACAGACTATGCTGAAAATGATTTTTCAGCCACATCTTTAGCAACTGAACAATGAATTGAAATAAATGTAGAAAAAGACAAAGAAGTAAACTGATTAATAAAAACAATAAACAAATTTCTTGAAAAATCTAAAAGTGTTATGCAAAAAGCCAGAGAAATATCTAAGCCACATGTGGGTATTCTTGTCTATGATGAATTCACTGATTCATATTATTTAAATCCAACAACAGGACCAATTCTTTTAAAATCAAAAGAAGTTTTAAAAGAGATAAGTTCCACGAGAATAGACATTTTCAATATCTTTATTAACTTGCGTTCAGTTGCAGTTGAAGAGGATCGAGCAGTTGAGATTTTTGGACTCAATCTTGAAGAAGTAATTGTAAAAATTGATGATTCTTTAAAATCAATTAATATGCTTGCAAAAAAAATTATGAAAATAGAAGGTATTCCAAGATATATTTCATCAATTGAAGTAGATGATAAAATAATGTATTATAATGGCTATGCCACAATAGATTTTGGTTTAGCAGCTGAAGATAAAAATAAAGTTAATGAAGTTAGTTTAGAAGCTAATATTAATGAAATTGAAGAATTAGAAAAAATATATATTCAAATTAGAAAAGATGAAGAAGTAAGTAAAATAATGGCAAATCTTGGAAGAAGTTTAGTATCAAAAAATAATCCAAAATTGTATGTTCAAAATTCTATCACAGGACTTTGAGAATTATCATATGAGGGTAGAAAAACAATTAAAAATTTAAATATTATCGACTTCATTAACACTGATATTAGTGAGATGGACTTTGATATAAACTAGGAGGATATAAAAATGTCAAATAATAAAGAAGAAAAAGGAATAATTAATTTCGCGCTTGAAGACTTAATGGGCGATCGATTTGGAAGATATGCTAAGTATATTATTCAAGAAAGAGCCTTACCTGATGTAAGAGATGGTTTAAAGCCAGTACAAAGACGTATTTTATTTACAATGAACGAAATAAATTTAACTCATGACAGAGCTTATAAAAAATCTGCTCGTGTGGTTGGAGATGTTATTGGTAAATATCACCCTCATGGAGATACATCTGTTTATGATGCTTTAGTTCGTATGAGTCAACCATGAAAATTAAATATTCCTTTAGTTGATATGCACGGTAATAATGGTTCTATCGATGGAGATAGTGCTGCTGCTATGCGTTATACTGAAACAAGACTTGCTAAAATATCAAGTATTATTTTAGCTGATTTGCAAAAAAATACAGTTCTTTTTGCACCAAACTATGATGATTCTGAAAGAGAACCAACAGTTTTGCCAGGATATTTTCCAAATGTCTTGGTAAATGGTGCTACAGGAATTGCTGCTGGTTATGCAACAAATATGCCTCCTCATAATAGTATTGAAATAATAGATGCAGTTATTGCAACTATTAAAAACCCCAAAATAAAATTAAGTGATATTTCAAAAATTGTTAAAGGACCAGACTTTCCAACAGGGGGAATTGTTATGGGTCAAGAAGGAATTGACTCTGCATTTGCAACTGGTAAAGGAAGAGTAATTGTTCAATCAAAAATTCATAGAGAAGGTGACAATCTTATTATTGATGAAATTCCTTATGAAATTATTAAACAAGATCTTGTTAAAAAAATGGGAGATGTTGTTGATGCAAATCCTCATTTAGAAGTAAAAGAAGTTCGTGATGAAACTGATAGAACTGGTTTAAGAATTGTAATTGAACTTTCTCCTAAAGCTGATTATGAAATTACAAGAAAATTTTTATTAAAAAATACTCCTTTACAAATTTCATATAACTATAATAATGTTGTTATTGTTGAAAAACAACCAAAACAGTTAGGAATAATTGATATTATTACTGCTTATATCAAGCATTACAAAGAAATTTTTTCAAGAAAAACTAAATTTGATTTAGAAAAAGCACAAAAAAGATTAGAAATTATTGAAGGTTTAATTAAAGCAATTTCAATTCTTGATGAAGTTATTAAGATAATCAGACATTCATCAAATAGAAGTGATGCGATTTTAAACTTAATTGAAAAATATCAATTTAGTGAGACTCAAGCAATAGCAATTGTTGATTTAAGACTATATAGATTAACTTCAACTGATATTGTTAAATTGGAAGAAGAGAAAAAAGAATTATCATCTTTAATTGATGGTTATAAAGCAATTTTAGGTGATGCTAAAGTTCTTGATCAAAAAGTAATCGAACAGTTGACAGCAACTAAAAAAGAATTTGGTGTTCCAAGAAGAAGTCAAGTTGTTAGTGAAATTGAAAATATTGAAGTTGAAATTAAAAAAACAATTGTTCAAAAGGACTACACAATTTGAATTTCACAAGACGGTTATTTAAAAGCAATTGAAGATTCTCAATTGGGAAAAAACTCAATGGAAGATTTCAAACGTAAACCAAATGATATTTGAATTTCACAAGTTCCAGCATCAAGTTTAGATTTTATTTTACTTGTATCAAGTGCAGGAACATATTATTCAATTCCTGTTTATAAAATTATTCCAAGTAAATGAAAAGAAATTGGAATGCATATAAATAAAGTTGCAACAATTTCTGGAAATGAAAGAATTCTTGCTGCATTTGTTATTAAACAATTTAAAAATGCAAAACAAGAAATACTTTTAGCAACTAAAAAGGGAATGATAAAACGTACACCAGTTGAAGATTTAGAAACTAAAATGTTTTCAAAACCTTTTAGAATTATTAAATTACAAAATGGAGATGAACTTGTATCAGCTTCACTTGTAACTTCAAAAACAAAATCTGCAACAATGTTAACAAGAACTGGTTTTGCTGTTAGATATGATATCGCTGAGATACCTTCAGCAGGTCCTAATGCAAAAGGAGTTAAGTCAACTGTAGTAAAAGATGAAGATATTGTTGCTGGTAAAGCATTTGGTAATGGTGATGTTTTAATCATTACAAATAAAGGAAATGTTAAAAAAATTAAGCAAGATCATGTTCCAATTATGGCGAGACCAAAAAGAGGAGTTAGATTATATCCTTGAAATAAAAAACGTGATGAATTTGCGACATTCTTATATAACATTCAAACAAATGATATTTTAAATATTTTAGATGAAGAAGATAATTTAATACAATTAAATGTTAAAAACTTTAAATTTGCTGACTTAGAAGATGTACCAGAAGATTTAGATATGGCTGAAATAATTACAACAACTTTAGAAAAATCATTCATTATTAATAATAATGATGTACCACCAACTCCAAAAGGTGGAGATGATGAAGAACCAAAGAAAGTTGTGAATGTAAAAAAGCAGTTAGCCGCTAAAAAAACAGCGGTTAATAAAATTGAAAAATCAAAAAATCTAAATAGTGAAGTTGAAGATGAAGTAATTTTTGATAAAGTTGAAGATGAAGTAATCCTTAATGAACTTAAAAATGAAATAGTTCTTGATGAAGTTGAAGATGAAATAATTCTTGATGAAGTTGAAGATGAAATAATTCTTGATGAAGTTGAAAATGAAATAGTTCTTGATGAAGTTGAAAATGAAATAGTTCTTGATGAAGTTGAAGATGCAGTAATTTTTGATGAAGTTGAAGAAGAAATAATTCTTGATGAAGTTGAAGATGAAATAATTCTTGATGAAGTTGAAGATGAAATAATTCTTGATGAAGTTGAAGATGAAATAATTCTTGATGAAGTTGAAGATGAAATAATTCTTGATGAAGTTGAAGATGAAATAATTCTTGATGAAGTTGAAGATGAAATAATTCTTGATGAAGTTGAAGAAGAAATAATATCTGAAGAGTTTCAAGAAGAAATGATCAAGGAATCAAGAGAATCTAATGAAAGTAAAAAAGTAAGTATTAGTGATGAAGAAACTAGTGAACTTAAATTAGATTTAGAAGACTTAATTTAGAAACACTTTATGTGTTTTTTTATTTTAATTATGATTAAATTAATATAATTTTTATTTTAGAAAGTAAGAAACATGAAACAATACAAAGGTAAAGTGTCAAAATTTATTTTTAAATCAGATAATGGCTATGCGATAGCAATTTTTGTTTTGTTTAGCGATGAAAAAAAATCAATTGTAATAACAGGACCAATTGGCATGATGAAAATTGGTATTATTTATGAAGTTAGTGGAGAAGAAGTTGATGATACAAAAAGAAATCAAAAAAGTTTATCAATAAAAAGTTTTAGTCAAGTCAAAACTTTTGATCAAGATGGTTTAATTAAGTATCTAAGTTCACCAATTTTTCCAACAGTTGGTAAAAATTTAGCAAAAAATATTGTTGAATATTTTAAAGATGATGTTTTTGCAAAAATAATGAATAATAAAGCTGAGTTATTTAATATAAAAGATATGACACAAGCAAAAGCAGAAATAATTTATGATGTAGTCATTTCAAAATTTGGTGATACAAAAATTTTGGATATATTTGTGGAAAATAATTTAAAAATAGAATTTTTAAATTTATTGCAAAAGGAAGAAGAAGATATTAATTTTATTGAACAAATTTTAAGAGAAGATTTTTATAGTTATGCAAATGAAAAAGGAATGCAACCATTTTATGAAGTTGACAGAGTCTGTACAACTTTTGGTATGGAAGAAAATGATGAAAAAAGAGTTTCTTGATTTGCAAATGAGTTTGTAAAAGAAATTCTTTTTAAAGAGGGTAATACTTTTACTGATATAAATCAGCTGTTTAAAAAAATGAAAACACATTTTAATTTAAGTGATGAAGAAATTAAAAACAAACTTCTTTATGCAAAAAATCAAAAAATTATTTATTTTAAAAATCAAAAAATATATACTAAAGAGAGTTATGAAGATGAACAATTTATTGCAAAAGAATTATTTGACTTGTTAAATAGAACTAACTATTTAAAAAAAGAATTTAACTTTGAAGAAAAATTAGAGGAAGTTGAAAATTTTATTTCTACTAGAAGTGGAATTAAAAATTTTAAATATAATAACGAACAAGTAGAAGCAATTAAAAATTTTATGGAAAATGATATTTCAATAATAACAGGAGGACCTGGGACTGGTAAGACAACAGTTATTACTGGAATTGTAAAAATGTATGAACTAGTCTATAACGATAATAATTTTGCGCTAACTGCGCCAACTGGTAGAGCAGCTGGAAAAATAAAAGATGACTCAGGATACAAAACTTCAACAATTCATAGATTATTGCAATATTCTGGTAATGATATTTTTGAAGCAAATGAATCTAAACCAATATTTAAAAACTTAGTTGTTATTGATGAATGTTCAATGATAGATAATCATTTATTTGCTTCGCTTTTAAGAGGAGTAAAGGGTATTAAAAAAATGCTATTAGTAGGAGATGTTGAACAACTACCAAGTGTTAGTTATGGTAATCTTTATGAAGATTTAATTGTTAGCAATTATTTTAAAACAACAAGACTTATTAAAAATAATCGACAATTAAATAGTGAAGGAGAGATTAATTCTATTATTGAACTTTCAGATGCAATTAAAAATGAAACTATTAATAATTTTAATTTTGAAAATACTTCAAATGTTAAGTTCACTTTTTCAAAGGACTATGATCATGTTGTCAATATTTTAAAAGAGACCTATAGTAATTTAAATCCAACAAATATTGAAGATCAATTAAATGATTTACAAATTATTGCTCCAATGTATAAAGAAAATTTAGGTATTGATAATTTAAATAGCATTATTCAAAGTTTAGTTAATCCTTCAAAATCAAAAGCTTATAAAAGATATGATTTAGAGTTTAGAGTAAATGATAAAGTTATGTATATTGAAAATGACCCAATCTATGAACTTTCAAATGGAGATGTAGGTTATATTAAAGAATTAAATTTCATTGGTGATAAATTAAAAACTGCAAAGATAGTTTTTAACGAAAGAGAAATAGAAATGGGATTAAGTTCATTTCAAAAAGTTAAATTGAGTTATGCTTGTTCAATTCATAAAACTCAAGGAAGCGAATATAAAAATACAATTATTATTTTAGATGGAAATAATAGAAACTCTAATTTTATACTTAATAAGAAAATGTTGTATACTGCTATTACCAGAGCAAAACAAAATTTGTTTATAATTTCAGATCAGTTACTCTTTATAAAAGCTTGTAATAGGAACCCAAAACCAAGATTAACTACTTTAAAAGAAGCAATTATGTTATTAAAAGAGCAATAAAATCTTGAATTATTTAATTTCTTTAATAAAGTTTTCACTTTTTGACTTAAAATATAGTTGTTAGGAGCTGAAATATGATTATAAAGAATGCTAAAATTGTAATTGAAAATGAAGTAATTGAAAATGGTTGATTAGAAATAGAAAATAAAATTATTAAATCGATTAATAAGGGTAAAACTAATTTGGAAGGTATTGATATTGAAGGTAATTGACTCTTACCTGGATTTATTGACTGTCATGTTCATGGTGGTTATGGTTACGACTTTGAGAACGGTACGATAAGCGCTTTTGAAAATTTCTCAAAAAATGTATCAAAAGAGGGTATTACAAGTTATGTTCAAGCAAGTGTTACCAATTCTAAGGAAAATAATATTAAGTATTTAAAAGAATTTAGTAAATTCATGGAAAATCAAAAGTTAGGGTCAAAATGTTTGGGTTTGCATATGGAAGGTCCTTTCATATCAAAAGAAAAAAAGGGAGCGCATGAAGTTTCTTTATTAACAAATCCAAATATTGACTATTTAAAAGAGTTAGTTAAAGCATCAAATGATAGTATAAGAATTATGACTTATGCAGCTGACTTACAAGATGGTAGTTTTACCAAGTATTTATTAGAAAATAATATTTTACCAAGTGTTGGTCATACAAACATGAGTTTTTCTCAATGTGAAAAAGATTATGAAATTGGTTTTAGACATGTAACTCATTTATTTAATGGAATGAGTGGAGTTAGTCAATATGAACCAGGGCTTGCAACTTTTAGTTTATATAAAGATGATATTTTATGTGAAGTAATTACCGATGGAATTCATATTGAAAAAGATACTTTAAAATTAATTTATAAGATTAAAGGAGCAGAAAATATTTGCATTATAACAGATGCTATGAATGCTAAAGGATTAGATGACGGTGAATATAAATTAGGAAATTTAGAAGTAATTAAAAAGGGAATGAGAGTTTCATTAAAAGATACTGGTGTTTTAGCAGGAGCAGGAGCGACTTATGATTTTAATATTAGAGTAATGCTTGAAGCTAATCCCGAAATTAAAATGACAGAATTAATTAAAATGACTTCAATCAATATTGCAAAGCAATTAAAAATTTTTAATGAGCGAGGAAGTATTGAAAAAAATAAATTTGCTGATTTAGTTGTTCTAAATAAAAATTTAGAAGTTTTAAAAACATTTGTAGAAGGTGAAAAGGTTTATGAAAAATAAAGTTAATCCAAGAAGTTTTACTATGATAAAATTCTTATTAACTTTAGGATTAATTTTTAATTATTCAATTTCATTAATATCATTTATTAATGTTTTTAAAAGTGATGGACAAAATTTATTAATAGATAACAAAACCTATATTGCAGTTCAGATTTTATTATTATTATCAGCTATTGCAAGTTTATTAATTTTCTTTTTTGTTAGAAGAAATGTTAACAAAAAATTAAACTATAATTATATTAGAAGAGAAAAAATTCAAATACTTTTATGTTCAATATTTATTTTAACTATTTTTATTCTTTCAATTATTGATATTCTAACTATATTCTTTGTTTCAAAAAATATTTATGTAATGGTTATAATATTTATTATAGTTCAATTAATTTTAGGAGTAGTTATTTCAATACTAGAAAGCTTTTCAAGGTTATCAGAACAAGTAATTGCAAATAAATTATGGTTTGAACAAGAGGATAAAATTAAACTCAAAGTTAGTAAAGAAAAATCAAAAGTAATAGAAAAAGAAGATGAGGATTTTAATCCATTTATGCAGGAGGAAGAACATGATTAAGTTTGGAACAATTGGTACTTCAAAAATTACACAACAGTTTATAAGTGCTGCTGTAAAAAATCCAAATTGTAAAGTTGTATGTTGTTATTCAAGAGACAAGACTAGAGCAAAAGATTTTATTCGTGATCATAAGCTATATGCTAGAGCTGTTGATAATTTTGATCAAATGTTAGATGAAGTTGATGCAGTTTATATTGCCTCACCAAATGGCTTGCATTATGAGCAAGCTAAATATTTTTTAACACAACAAAAACATGTTTTACTTGAAAAACCATTGACACTATCTTTTGAACAAGCACTTGAGATAGCAGAGATTGCAAAAAGAAATAATGTTTTTTTAATGGAAGCTTATAAAACATTTCACTGTCCGCAAATTTCTCATTTATTTAAGTTTGTTAAAAGCTATCAACCATTTATTGCTAATTTAAATTTAAATCGCTATTCTTCAAGAATGGCTCAAGTTAAAATGGGGCAATATGATTCAGTTTTTGATTCAAAACTTGGAAAGGGTTCAACTTATGATATGTTAATTTATCCAGTTGAATTAAGCATTGCTCTTTTTGGACCAGTTATTGAAGTTAAATCAATGGGTCAGAGACTTGGTAACGGAAGTGGGATGAATGATTGTGTTATTTTAAAACATGATAGTGATGTTTTAACAAATATAGTTTGTAGTAAAGCAAGTAGGGGAATAATTGAAAATGAGTTACTATCAGATATTGCAACTATGACGTTTAAAAATGTTATAGAATTAGAAGAAATCAATGTTTATAAAACAAATTCAAATGAAGCCGAAGTAATTCATAAGACAGAAAATGATAAAGATTTATTTGAATATGAAATATCAGTTTTCTTAAAAATGATAGCTGAAAATGATTTTAATTTAAGAGATTATTTATTAGATATTAGTTGTGAAACAATAAGAGTTTTAAATCTTGTTGAAAAAAATCAAGAAAAACCAGGAGAAATTTAAGATGAAATTAAATAAGTATATTGATCATACTTTATTAAAAGCGGATGCTAAAAAAGTTGAAATAGAAAAATTATGTATTGAAGCAAAAGAATATGACTTTGCAACAGTTTGTATTAATCCAAGTCATATAATTTATGCAAAATCTTTATTAAAAGGAAGTAATGTTGGTATAACAACTGTTGTGGGATTTCCATTAGGAGCAACAACAAGTGAAGTAAAAGCATTTGAAACAAAACAAGCAATTGAAAATGGTGCAAGTGAAATCGATATGGTAATAAATGTAGGAGCAGTAAAAGATGCTAATTGAGATTTGGTTTTAAATGACATGGTTGCTGTAAAAAAAGCAGCACCAAATAATTGTGTAAAAGTAATTTTAGAAAATTGTTTATTGACACAAGAAGAAATTATTAAATGTTGTGAATTAGCATTGAAAGCAAATTTAGAATTTGTAAAAACCTCAACAGGTTTTTCATCAGGAGGTGCTACTTTTAAAGATGTTTCATTAATGAAGTCAATTGTAAAAGATAATGCAAAAGTTAAAGCAGCTGGTGGAGTTAGAACATATGATGATGCTATACAAATGATTGAAAATGGTGCGTCACGTTTAGGAACAAGTGGTGGAGTTGCAATCGTTAAAGGTGAAGAACATAAGACTGGGTATTAAAATTAATAATTAAAATAAAACTTTTAACATAAAGTTTTATTTTTTTATTTTAATAAAGTTTTAATTATTTAATTTCTTTATGTTTTAAAATTATGTATCATTGGCATTATTTTTAATTGCTAAAAACATTTTCAATAACAATCTAATCATTAGAGAAGGAGAGAGAAAATGATTAAGTTAACTAAGCTTAAGTATTATTATAAAAAAAATAAAGTTCTTGATATTGAAAGTTTTATTATTAATGATGGTGAAAGAATAGCATTTATGGGATTAAATGGTGCAGGTAAAACAACTCTTGTAGAATTAATTTTAAATCTAAAAAATTCATATAAAGGAAATTTTTATTGTGATAAAAAATATATTTATAATGCCGTTTTTCAAGATTCAAATTTTAATACAGACATTAGTTTAAAAGATATTTTTTATTTATATTGCAAATTATATAAAATTAGTTTGGATCATAATAAATATTTTAATAATTTTGAATTAAAAGAAATTATGAATAATAAGTTTAAAAAAATTTCAGCAGGTCAACAACAAAAATTTAAATTCTTAATTGCTTTATTAAATAAACCTAATTTCTTAGTCTTGGATGAAATTTCAACTTCACTTGATTACAAATGAAGAATTAAAATAATTAATATTATTTATAATTATGTTTATCAAAATAATGAAATTAATTTATTATTAGTCTCACATAATCCTGAGGAAGTTGCAAAAATTTGTAATAGAGTTATTTTTTTAGAAAAGGGAAAAATTATCAGAGACTTTAAATTAGAAGGAAACTACCAGGAAAGAGTAAAAATATTAGAAGAGATGGTTAAAGAAGATGTTTAAAGTTGAACTTTTAAGAGTTATAAAAACTCCAATTAATTGAATTTTTTCTGTGGTTTTTCCTATTGCATTAATAATAATTTTTGGACTATTACTTGGAAGGGAATATTTGCATTATGGAGTAATGGGAATAATATTGTTAATATCTTTAACTGGAACAATTATTCCTATAAGTATTTATTTTTGTTCAGATAAAGTTGAAAAAAGAATTAAGCATTATTTAATCATTCAAGGGGCGATAAAAAGATATACTATTGCCTTATACTTAGTTAATTTAATTATATTTATCTTTGTTTCTTTGATGATTTTTTTAATTACAATATTGCTTTTTAAAGTAAATATTAATTATAAAGCTATTTTAATGCTATTAACATTTCCAATTATTTCTTATTCATTAGCTTTTATGATAGCTATAATTTTGGGATCTTTGGTTACTTCTATTAACTCTATAATTCCTTTTTTCAATGCTATTATTCTATGTATTTTTGTTTTTATCAGATTTAGTTATTCCATTGCAAAGTTTAATGGAAGAAAATCAAAATTTCTATTATATAGAAGTATTAACTCCTTTTGGATGTTTATATATGTTCTACAGTCATGTTGTTGGATCAATAGAATTATCTACAACAAAATTACTAATTGCTGGATTTGTAATTTTGGGTTGAATAGTGACTTTAAGTTATTTTTTGCATCTTTCATCAAAAACATTCAAAAAATAAGCAAATTTACTTATTTAAAAGGAAAGTATATTAATAAATTAAATAAATGGTGAAAAATTTATACTCTATCTCATATTAACTTAAATAGAGAATTATTAAGATAATATTAAATACTGCTAAAAACTTAAAATAAATAGCTAAAAAAGGGTAAATTTTGGCTAATTTAGCTTAATTTAGTCAAAAATAACAATTTTATTTATCAATTAACTTAAATTAAAACTTTTTTTTTTTTTTTTTGATATTTATAAATAATTAATTAAAAGTCATAATTTATATAAAGTCATAAGGAAAGGTTTTAATAAAAAGGCATTTTTTTTGATATAATATAGGTAATATTTGTATTTCAGGGGGGTTATCAATGAAAAAGTACGGATTTGAAATGGATGATTATAATTTACCAAGTTCAATCAGAAAGAGAATTGATGATTTAGTTGAATTAAATATAAATCCTTCAACTATAAACCTTATTACAACTGAATTTTCTTCTTCAAGTGAAGAAACAAAAGAAAATATTGGCAGATACATAACAAAACTTTTAGAAATAGAAGATTTTATTATTTATCAAAATAGTAAAAAAAGTGGTGGTTCAAACTTAAAACAAGATTTAAATTCGCAAAAGCGTCATTCTAATCTATTAATAATTCAACAAATTTTTCAAAAAAAGCAAACTAATGGAGAGGCATTAAGAAAGAAATATCAAACAATTAATAATATTTCTGAAAATTTGCATAGTTTTACTGGTTCTATGGAAGAAATAAATAAAATGCAAGATATTGCTAGCAAAAAATTAAAAATTCAGATGGCTATTCAAAAAGAACAAGAAAAAATAAAGTTAGCTCAAAAACAATATGAAATAGCTAAGTTTGAAGATGATGAAATTACCCAAGAGTTAAAATTAAATATTGCTAAATTTGCAAATAATAGATTAAAAAAAATATCAAATGTTATAACTACTTATAAAACTATTGATAAAATTCCTGATGAAATTATAGAGGAAAATTTTTATAATGATGAGAGTGAATTTGATTATAAAGAAATGGCTCATGAGCTTTGTAATTTAGATGAAAGTGAATTCAACTCTGAAATTCTAAAAACAATAGAAATTAATCTTGAAACATTTTTTGATGTTCCTGGATTTGATGACTATCAAGAAGAAATGATTAATATGAGCAGATCTAGATATACACAAGAATATAGAAATAAATCAGAGAAAAGAGAACTAAAAAAAGCACAAGATTTAGAAAATAGTTTAAAAGATAATAAAATTACTCATCAAGTTGAGAAAAAAGTTGAAAGCAATATTGATAATCAAGTAATCTATAACAGTATTGAACAAAATCACTCAACAGTTAAAAAAGAAATTAAAAATAATAAGGATTCACAAGAATTTATACTTAATGAAAACAAAAATACTGAAAGTAAATTGAATAAAAACTCTAAAGAAAGTAATAATCTTACAGAACCAAAAGTAATTATTAAAGAAATTAATAGCTATTTATTTGAAAATAAAAATAATAGAGAACTTATTACAGGTAATAAATTTCAAAAAGATCTTGAACTTTCTGAAGCTGGAGAAAAAAATAATATCTTATTATTTGAAGCTAATTCTGAAAAAATTATTAAAAAAATTAAAAAGAAAGCAAGAGCTAAAGATAGACAAATTGAGAAGTTAATTAGAGAAAATGAGTTCCTTCATAAAGAACTTACTAAATTAAGAGAAGAAAGAAAAATTTCTGAATTAAGAGAACTGGAAAATAGAAAAAGAAAACTTAATGAAAATTTTGAAGATACTATTAAAAAAGAAAAAAGAAAAATTGAAACTACTTTTCAAATTCTTGAGAGAAAATGAAGGGCAGAAACAATTAATAGGTCCTTAAATTCAAAACAAAAAGCTTTTAGAGTAGTAAATTCTATTAAAGAAAAATCAAAACTTTTACAAGAACCGGACAATAGCTTACAAGTAATCATAGAAAATAAAAATGTTGAGCAACTAAAAGATAAAAAAGAGAATAATACAGTAAATAAGAAAAACTCAACTAATAAAAATAAAGTTATTAATTATAATTCAGAAAACATTGTTGAAAACAAGAGTGGAGTAAATAATTTAACAGAAAATAAAATGTTAAGTCAAAAACAAACTGTTAATAATAACTCAGAAATTAGTGTTGAAAATAACACAAATAACTTGGTAAATAATACAAAAGAGATTATAGTTACAACAACCAATACAAATAAAAATCAAAGTAAGATAGTTAATTCAAAAAGAAATAATTCAAAAGAAATAATTGTTAATCAAAAAATATCTTTTGCAAATAAAAATAATTTTTCAACTGAATTAAAAAATCAAAATCAATATGAGGGTGATGAAAAAAGGATTTTATATTTAGAAAGCAGAAAAAATTTAAATATAATAACAAAAGATGAAGCAAAAGAGTTAGAGCTTAAAAAGAAAAAAAATCATCATACTTCATCTAAAATAGTTTTAAGTAAGTATAAATTAGTTAAAAGATAGGTTGATTAACATATCTTTTTTTTATGCTAAAATAACCATATAAAAGGCGGAAAAGTCATGGAAAATTACCAAACTCAATTTAGAGGATTTGATATATCATGATATACAAAAAATAAAACAAAAAGTTTCTTGAAAAAATTAGGAACTAGTTTTGGTTTTGTAATTATTTTAATGCCTATTTTTGGAATTATTTTATCGATTGGAAATGCTACAAAAGTAGATCTACTAATTAATATCGGCAATATTTTATTTTCAAATATTGGTATTTGATTTGCACTAGCAATTATTATAGGTTTTACTTCAAATAAGGGAGTTGCTGTTTATTGTGGGATTTTATCTTATTTAGTCTTTAATGTTTTTATTTGAGCTTCAATTAAAGATAATTCAGTCAATAAAAACTTATTTGATATTTGATTTTGAAAGGACTTGCAAAAAAATCTCTATCTTTCAAAATTATTTTTTGGTGGTTTAGAAACATTTAATTCTGGAGTTATTGGTGGTATTCTTGTTGGAACCTATGTTACATTTATTTATAAGAAGTTTAAAGATATAAATTTACCAAAGGGTTTAGAATTTTTTGCTAAAGAAAGATTTGTAATAATTTTAACTATTATTTTTTCAATGGTTTTTGCTTCTTTTTTTATAATAGTATGACCAATATTTGGTTATGTTTTGTCCATGATGGGAAGTGTTGTTGCCAAATCACCAATTGGATTAGATGCTTTTATATTTAGAACAATACAAAGAATGTTAATACCATTTGGCTCAAATTTACTTTGACAATCTCCAATGTGATATACCCAAGTAGGTGGAGATTTAAATTCATATCAACAAGACTTATTAATTCAATATCTTTTAAGAGAATCAAATGGTGAAAATCTAGCTATTGTAACTGAACTTTTAAATATTAAAGAAAAGGGATTCG
The DNA here is from genome assembly GCF_964019925.1 of Spiroplasma endosymbiont of Cantharis nigra. NCBI lineage: Bacteria > Bacillati > Mycoplasmatota > Mollicutes > Entomoplasmatales > Spiroplasmataceae > Spiroplasma > Spiroplasma endosymbiont of Cantharis nigra. Next base: position 520,313 of record NZ_OZ026470.1, on the reverse strand, counting down.
GACAAGAAGAAATTACTACTATTTTTAAAAATTATTTAGGAGAGAATGATTTTAAATTAATTGAAACTCCAATCAATTTTTGATTTAAAGAAACTGAAAGTATTTTTCAATCAAATCCAAGTGGAGATCAAATTATTTGAAATATTGTTTCAACTAATAAATATATTACCGTTGATGACTGTTGAAATGTTGGTTTAAGAGTAAGTAGATTTATTTCAGGAGGTTATATAAATTCAATTTTTGTTCTGCCAACTTTATCACTAACTTTGTTATTAATGACACCAAAAGGGGAAAAAAGATCAAAAATGGGCATTTACATTACAGCTGCTTTAACAGCTATGCTTGTAGGAGTAACAGAACCTGTAGAATATCTATTTTGTTATTCAATGCCTTTATTTTATTTTGCTATTTATTGTCCTTTAAATGGTATTTTAGCAATGTTAACCTCGTTGTTTAAAGTTAAACTAGGAACATCATTTTCAACTGGTATTTTTGATTTTATATTAAGTGGTATTATTCCAACTGCAAATGGAGTAAATACAAAAATATGAATAATTCCAATAGTAGGAGTTATTGCAAGTATCTTTATATTTATTGTTGCCTTCTTTTGATTTAAGAAATTTAATAGAGAAGAAAATAATGATATTATAAATGCTAAGTTATTGAGAGATTCAATTTATAAATTAATTGAAGATTTTGGAGGAATAAAAAATATTCTTAGTTATCACTTAACTCAAAAAGACTTAACTATTAAATTTAAAAACAGTAATAATGCTATAAACTTATTCGATCATTTTGAAAAAATTGAAAAAAAAGAAGATACTATGATTTTTTCAATCTTTGATAACAATAAAGAAAAGATTGAAATATTAAATTTTATTATTTCAAATAAAAATAAGAAAAAAATATTTAAAAAAGAACTTCAATAGTTCTTTTTTAAATATTATCATTAATTGTTTTTATAATATTAAAGGCAATTTCACTTTTTTTTGCCTTATTAAACTCAATAATTTTTTTGTTTTTTGTTAATAATATTTTAATCTCATTACTATTTGATTCCATAGCGCTTGCTAAATTTACTACTAACATATCAAGACTTTTTTCTTGTGCTTTTTTTCAAGCTTTCTCTAAATCAAAATCATTTGCTAAGGAAAAACCAACTAGGAATTGATTTTTTTTAACTTTTCCTAGTTCCTTTAAAACATCAATTGCGGGATTTAGGGTTAAATTTAAATCCTTTTTTGAAAGAGATCTTTTTTCTATTTTTTTATCAATATAATTTTCAACTTCAAAGTCATATAAAGCGGCTGAACAAATGACAATATCTGCTTTATCAAAGTTTTTTAACATTTGTTCTAACATTTCAAAGTTTGTTTTTACGTAAATATTATCATTATCTGAAATATTTGCCACTAATGTGTCACCAAAGACAGTTTTTAAATCTTTACAATTTGTTTTTAGGATTTTTTTTAATTCAGATCCCATTTTGCCACTACTTGCATTTGTAATATATCTAACTTTATCAATATAACTTCTAGTTTTACCAAAATTTAGTAGAACTGTTTTATTTGATAAGTTTTTAAAACTGTTTAGTTCGAAATCAATAACTTTTATTACTTCATCAGGTTCTAATGATCTACCAATTCCTTCATGACCACTTGCTAATTTACCATATTTTGGTTCAATTCACTTAACATTTCCACTAGACTCTAAAATATTCTTATTTTTCTCTAAAATAGGGTTTAAATACATATTTGAGTTCATACTTGGAAATAAAATTGTTTTGTAATTTGAAACAGAAAATATTAAACTAGCTAAATCATCAGCTATTCCATTGGCAATTTTACCAATATAGTTGTAAGAAGCGGGATAAACCACATTTAGAGTGCTTTGAAAGGCGATTTTTATATGCTCACCATAATGATGTGAGTCATAGAAATCTCTATCAAATATGTCCTCTAAATAGTCAATATCACCAAAATTTACAAACTTTTTAGAATTTTTAGTTATTATTAACTTAACTTCATATGTTTTTGTTAATAATTGATATAGTTTTAGAGCTTTACTAGCAGCAATTCCTCCTGTAACTATTAAATTTATTTGTTTTTTCATGAATTTTTACCCATTTCTTTAAATATTATCTACTTTTTTATCATTTTTTTCACTTTTTTTGCAAAAAATATAGACACAAAGCAATTTACAATCTATAATTATTGTTGACTAGGAGTTGAAAAAATGGCAAGTGTTGTTGTACGCGAAGGTGAACCAATTGAAAAAGCACTAAAACGTTTTCAAAAAGTAGCTGCTTCAAATAAATCAGAAGCAAGAAAACGTGAATATCATTTAAGTAAAAAAGAAAAACGTATTTACAAACAAAAACAAAACAAAAAATTTGGTTAAATCAAATTTTTTTTTATTTTTTTGAAATTGGTTTTAAACTAATATATGTAATTTCATCATATTCTTAAAATATTTTATAAATCTATATAAATTATTTTGTTAATTAAAATAATAATTATTTTATTTTTTATAACCTTAATAGAAGCAAATAAGATATAATTAAATGTAATAATAAAACTTTAAAGGAGAAATTGTGAAATGAAAAAGAAGGACAAAAAGGCATATTCAATTAACAATTTATATTCACTTGGATCATTAGAAAAACTTGAAAGTGGTAGAACTGTTGGTAAACCAGAAGCAGTAGTAAATAATCAAATTACAAAAATTGAATTATTAAGAAAGTCAAATAGTACGGGATCTTCTAAATTAGGTGATTTACCTGAAGAAATTAAAAAGGCAATTAAAAATAAAGCCAGAATTCATGAGATTTTAAATAATGGAAGAAACTATACTGTTGAAGATTTAAAAATAAAATTAGCAATGGAAAAGAAACCAATTGATAAAAAAAGAGCAAGTCAAATTAAAGAAGAAAGAATTGCATTCTTTAAAGAAAATATTGAGAAATTAGAACAAAATAAAAAAAGAAAAATAAAAATAGTATACGAAGAATAATATACTTATCTTGATAAAATTTAAATTATTATAAAAAATTATATTCAAAACAAAATTTGTTTTGTTTTTTTTATTTTATAGCGATTATGTAATAGGGGTGATACTTTAATGTATTATTTGGAAGGCACTATAACAGAACAAGATGAAGATTTTATTTTATTAAAAGTTAATAATATTGGCTATAAAGGTTACAAAATTTTTAATGAGAATTTACAACTAAACAAAATGCTTATTTTGTATGTTATAAATTATAAAAATGATTATTCTAATGATTTACTATTTTTTCAAAGTAAATCAATAAGAGATTTAGCAGATTTAATTCTAAATATTAAAAATATTGGAATAACAACTATTAAAAAAATATTTAAAAATTTAAATCATTTAGATTTCATTAAAATTTGCAAAGAGCAGGATATAAATTCCTTAAGTAGAGTTTGTAATTTATCTGAAAGTATTTCTAAAAAAGTCATCAGTGAAATAAGATTAAAATTATTTAATGAGAAATATAGTTTAAAACAAATGAATGTAATAAATTCTTTAAACAAACTTGGATATAAATTATCTGACATTTATAAAGCTATTCAAAATATTGATTTAAATTTAAGTGAAGAAATTCTTTTATCTAAAACAATTTTAAGTTTAAACAATTATGGAAAATAATGTTTTTAGACCAAATAGTTTAAAGGAATTTATTGGACAAACAAATATAATAAATAATTTAAATATATTTGTAAGGTCTGCTCAAAAAAGAAATAAAAATTTAGATCATATTCTTATTCATGGGTCATCTGGTTTAGGTAAAACAAGTTTAGCTTATTTAGTATCTAAAATAATAAATAAAAAAATTTATATTTTAAATGGTCAAAGTTTACAAAAACCAAGTGATATTATTTCACCATTGACATCTTTAAAAGAAAATGAAATTTTATTCATTGATGAGATTCATTCTGTTTCAAAAGAAGTTTTTGAAATTTTATATCCAGTGCTAGAAGATAATAAGTTAAACATAATTGTAGGTAAAGAATATAACTCAAAAGTTGTTAATATAAAAGTTGCAAACTTTACTTTAGTTGGTGCAACAACAGAAATAAATAAATTAGCCGAACCATTTAAAAATAGATTTCCCATATTATTTCATTTTCAACATTATAGTGAAAATGAAATTGCAGATATAATTGAATTAAATTGTAAGAAGTTAGAAATAGATTTAAATAAAGAAGTAATAAATTATATTTCAAGGTTTTGTCAAAATACTCCAAGAGTTGCAATTAATCTTTTAAAAAGAATTTATGATTATATTATTACTTTAGATCTTAAAAATATTGATATAAAAATTATTAAAAGTATTTTTTTAAAATTGGAAATTTATAAATTTGGATTAACCAATCAAGAAATTTCTTATTTAAAACTTTTATATAAACATTCAGTATTAGGTATTGAAACCATTCAATAAGTAATGGGATTACAGCAACAAATAATTATAAAATTAATTGAACCAATTTTAATTAGAAACTTTTTAGTTGAGAAAACTTTTAAAGGAAGAAAAATAACTGAAAAAGCAATTCAATGATTAGAAAAAGAAATTTTGGTTTAAGTATTTATTTTTAATATTTAAAAAAAATATAAACAAGATATTTAAAATGCTAAAATTAAATTAATATTAAAAGGAGTTATCATGTTAAGACTTTCACGAACTTTATCAAACATTTCTATATATCTTATCCTTACTTTATTAATAAATGTAATGGTTATTTCTATTTTATTAATATCAATAAAACCTCTTATGGAAGGTAGCTATAAATATTTTTTAGATTTAGGAAAATGATTACAAACAAATTTAGATGCAAGCTTAAGTTTAATAAAAGGTATTGGTATTACAATTTTATTAGTAACTTTTATATCATTTATTATTTTAATTTTTATTTTAATTTTTATTAATTCGAGAAAATCAATATCTCAAAGATTTGGTTACATCTTTGGTTTATGTGCGAGTGGTGTAGGACTTATAATTTCAATTTTACCTGCAATAATTTTTGGAGTTTTTAAAAATGGTGATGAGCTTTCAATACTTTTGTCTTTAATATTTTTTTTATTAATGGGATTAAGTAATTCACTTTTATTAATAGGTTCATTATTTGGAATTTTATTTGCAAAAACTTATCTTGATAATTATGAAGATAAAAAAATAATTAAAGAATAAAATAATTTTATCAACTCGTTGATTTAGCAATTTTTTATATTTAATTTTAATAAAAAGTTAGTGTATAATATTGTTAATCGTATTTCAAAGGGGCTAGTATGGAAAAGAAAGTTTATAATTTAAAAAAATCAAGCTTAGGTAAAGTAACATTTCAAGAGGGTACATCATTTTGTATGATTCAAGGTAAAAGTGATAGTGGTGAAACTTTTAGAGAAATTTTAATTATTAAATCTTTAGAAGAATTAATAAGAACTTTTCCTAAATGATCATTAGAAATTATTTCTTCAAATATAAATGATATAGCTGAACTAAATAATAAAATTAAAGATTGATTAATTCAAAATTGAATGGAAACTGGAATTCTTTCTTTTAAAAGAGAATTATACGAAAACTCTGGTTTTGAAGAAATAAAAAATATGGATCCAATTGATTTTATTAATTCTGAACCTGAAATTCCTCAATTAATTTTAGTTAATATTGCAACTGGAAATACAAATGGTCATTTAAAAATACCAATAAATGATTTGGAAATATCAATAAGATATATAAAAAATATTTTAGCAATTAATTTCTGAGAAGATGGTGTTGTAAAATAATAATAGTAAATATATTAGATTAATTCTCTAAGTATACAAAATGAATAGATATCATTAAAGTTTACAAGGAGTTTTTTTTTTTTTTTTATTAAAAAGTAAAGAGCTAAAATTTTAAAGACAAATAATAAATATAATTTAAAATAGTTAGAACTAATAAGTTTTTTACTTGAATAAAACAAAATCTTTATTCAAGTAAATTTTTTAAATTATTATATTGATAAAAATATTTTAATTAAAATGAATTATTTTATTAGTATGGTCTAATATATAAATTTTATTTGTGGTTTAATAAAAATTAAGAACTATTAAGTGATTTATTGACAGTCATTATATTCTTTTAAATTAAAATAGTGTATTAAAAAATAACTCACATACAAGGCGAGTCTAGACTTGGAGAAATGAAGATGTTCGCCATTATAAAAACTTATAAAATATCTTAAGTAGTAAAACTAGATTATTAAAGATTTACTAATATATTTTTAATCTAATAGAAGGTATAAGAGTTAAAATAAAAAATGAAACTAATTTTTTAAAAATACAATACATTTTATATAAAATCGTAAAAATATATAAATGGAAATTTATTTGCTTATACTTTGACAATTAAAGTTAACTGAATATAAATTTCTTTTTTTATTTGTTATAATTTTAAAAGGTGATAAATTTGAAAAAAATAATTAATTTTTTTAGTGTTGTAACTTTGCTAAGTTCAACAACAGCTGCCGTTGTGGCTTGTGGAAACACTGAAAATAGTAATAGATTTTATGAAACTAACTATAATAAAGCATTTCAAACAGTTTTTAATAATCAGAATAACACTAAAATAAAGGAATTTTCTATGTTTCCTGATTTAGAAAAAAAACTTGAGATTCCAGAACCAGAAACTAAAATTGAAAAACAAGCACAACTACTTAATTTAAATGGAAATGAATTAAAATTAAATTGTGATGAATTTATTTGTGATAGAGATAATACTTTTTTTGGTAATGAACTTAGTTCAGACGAATATGGTAATGTTGGAAATGATAATAATATAAAAGATAGAATAATGACACAATATGCCTTGGATGATTTGGCTCAATGATTTAATATAGAACCTAATGAAAAGGAAAATATTTTCTATGATTATTCAAATCTAGAGTTAAGTTTAGATTATTCAAAAAATATATATTTTTTTGGAAAGTATAGAAAAGAAGATAATTTAATTCTTTTATCTAAACAAAATAGTTTAGAAATAATTGATAAAAAGAAAGATAAAAAGATTAATACAGAATTTAATTTTTTTGATAAAGAATTTATTTTAAATGAAGAAATTATTAAAAATTTACTTTTAGCTGAATCAGTTAACATTGAAACTGAAGAAATCGCTGAAAAAGATACAGAAGAAAAAGAGATAAATAATATTTTAAAAATATCTTTTGAAGATGTTGATAAGACAAAAAAAATGGAAAAAATAAATATTGTAAAAAACTTATTTTATTATTATCAACAAGATTTAGAGTTTAAATTAAATAATAATGAAATAGAAGAAAAGGAATTAGAAAATAATCAAGAAGAATATGAATCAATTAACTTGAAAAGTTTTAATATAGATAATATAAAAATTGATAAAATTTCTATAGAAATTAATATAAAAGGGGAAGAAAATGAAGAAAATAATTTATATACTATCTAGTTTATTTATCATACCAACTTCCGCAATTATGAGTGTTTCATGTGATCCATTAATTTCTATTGCATCGAAAAGTTTTACGGGTTTTACAAATGACATAAATATATTTTTTAAAGATAATGAAACTATTAAATTATATAATCTTGAATATTTAGAATTCATAAATGATTCATGAGAGCACAATGGTTTTGAATCAAATTTATCTTCAAATAAAATAGCAAATAATAAAGTTGAATTAGATTTAGATAATCCAACTGAAGCTGAATTTATAAAGATATTAGCAGAAATTTATAATCCAAATATAATAGAAAATTCTTATGATTTTACAGGAATGACAATTATTGTAGAAAATATTTTTTTAAACTCAATAGTTGTTAAAAATGTTGATGGTGCTTATAGTACAAAAGTTGAATCAGATTTAGCCTTAACTATAAAAAAAGGATGAAAAGATCAGGGAAAAGTATTAGCATCCTTAACTAACTCAAATCCTTTAAATAAAAGTGAAACGTTTAATTTTATAAATAAAATAATTGATGGAATTAATTTCAGATTAAAAGTATTAGAAAAAAAGAATGAAAAAGGCGATTGAGACTATGAAATTGATGGTACATTAAATGAAGATCAAAAAAAAGCATTTATTTCTAAACTAACTTGATCAGCAAAAACAAAATTATCGTTAGATTTAACAGGCAAAATAACTTTTGAAAAAGATAGTAGTACTCAAGAAGAATTTATGATTATTGATGGATTTAGGTATAAATTCATTTAAAAAACAATGTCCTTAGACATTGTTTTTTTTAAACTCTTTACTATTATTAAAAATACAGCTAATTAATTCAATTTTTCCACGCAGTTCTTCACTAATCATGATTCCTTTATTAAATATAATAATCTTAGAGTTTTCATTAATATTTTCAACGGAAAGTCCTTCAATTTCGTTCTCTTCAATTTCTTGACCAATTATATTACCAAAGTAATGTTCAATAATTTCACTTGCTTCCTTTCTTTTTTGAAAGTCAGGATCATTTTCAACTATAACCATTTCTTCTTTATAAAAGTCACTTTGTTTTGGATTTTCAAGATTTCATTGTTTTAATTTTTTCAATGTTTTTTCTAAATTATTTTGAAGAATATACTCTAAATCTTCATATTCAATTTCATTAATTGAAGTATCTTCACCTAATTTATTAAGTAAAGTTTCAATAATTTTTAAAGATTTGTCTAGATTTTTAGTTATATTGTTTATTTGCATTTTCATTATCAATTCAGTTATTTTTTCTTGAATATTATTAGGATTTTTTTCTATTGTTTCTAATAATTCTGATTGGGCAGCATTACCAATACTTTTAAGATCTTCACTATTTTTGATATTTAAACTATATTTTTCAATAAACTCCTTGATATCACTATATTTGCTAATAGTTTCAATATCAGTTTTTACATTATTTAAAATATAAGATGTGACATTTAAATCAGGAGTAAAGTCTCCAAAACCTGGGTCATTTTCTTCTATAAAACCATTTCTAAAACTTTCAATTTTTTCAATTATAAAATTTTTGAATCATTTTACTGAAATTTCATCTAAATATTTTTTAAAATTATTTGAATTTTGCATTTATTTTCACCTTTATAAATATAATAACTTATATTTATCAAAATTATATACCTAAAAATATGATATTATCTTTTTAAAGTAGGTATTAAAATGAAAAGGAATTCAATAAAAATAATTGATGAGGGCTTCTTTTTACTTAATGAAAACCAAAACTTTAGATTTGACAGGGAAGGTTCTAAAAAGATTCTGGAAAACATTCAGTTTCCAATAATTGTTTTAGATACTGAGTTTTTTAATCATTCACATGATAATGGTGAAAATGAGAAAAAACTATACGATGACAATAATAAAGATTTAGTTTATGTCATACAGTATTCTTTTGCCAAATCTTTAAAAGAGATCTCAAATAGAGATAATAAAAAAGCAATTAAATCAATTACAATTAAAAGAAATTTTAATGATAAAGCATATGATTTTTTTGATCAATATTCAAAAATGATTATTTCATTTTTGAATATGTGTCGAAATAAGGAAATAAGAACAATTGTTTGTGCTGGGGCAAGCAATGATGTAAAAATCATTAATAAATGAATTAATGATAATAAAAGATTATTTGCAAGAAAAACACTAAAAATGGCTTTTTATAATAAAGATAGTAAAGAATTAAATGCTAATTATTTTGATATTTATGATATTTTAGAGAATACTTTTTCATTTTCAAATACTAATAAATTAGGTGAAGAATTTTGAAAGCGTGAAAATCTACCTGCAGGAAAGCAAAGTGATGAAATGATTGCTTTAACAGGAACTAAAAAATTCTTTGATTGATTTGAAGATATTAATCAAAATATCTTCAAAGATGAAAAAGATGATATTTATACTATGTGTTGTAGTGCATACTCATTTTTTTCAAGATCAGTTAATAGAAAAATGGAATATGAAGAGTTTAAAGCAATGAATAAGAACATAAAAAGAGTAATTGACCATTGCTATAATGATGTCTTAAAAGTTTTGGAATTTTTATCTTTTGTATATGAATTTACACAAGTTCCTTATGCTAAAAATACTTATATTAAAAAAGATTAAGATTGATAAAACAATAAAATTGGTATAATTAAGTTAATAATGTGAGGTGTTTTTAATGTCAAATAAAAAATCTAGAAATTTATTATTGTTAAATTATTTTAAACCCTCTATCTATCTTGAAAGTTATGAAAAGATAAATTTGGACTCACTAAAAAATAGTGGAATAAAACTAATAATGTGTGATATGGATAATACATTAATTGGGTGAAATGAAAGAATTCCTTCACCAAATGTATTAAATTTTATTAAAAATGTTTATTCGCATAATATGGAATTTGTCTTATTTTCTAATAATATTAGAAGTAGGGTTGAAAATTTTGCAAAAAAAGCAGGGATTAAAAATTACTTTTGAGATTGTAAAAAACCACTTTTAGGTAAGATGAAATTAGTTAAAAAACTATTTAAATATAAAGAAGAAGAAATGATTATAATAGGTGATCAACTTGTTACAGATGTACTTGTTGCAAATAGAGCACATATTAAAAGTATCTTAGTATCACCTTTAAGCAGAAATAAAGAAGAAAGTAAAACAGTACAGTTTTTAGAAAAACATATTTTGAAGAAATTATCACAAAGGAATATCTTACATGAGGGATTCTATAATGAAGGAGAAATAGGAGGTAACTATGAAATTCTCTAATAATGAAAAATTAAATGAAATTGAAAAACAATTGGCAGATTTGGAAGATAAAGCCTTACAAATTAATGCTAATAGTGAAGAACCAGAATCAATTAAAATTAAACAAAGAAGTAAAGTTAGTTTAACAGAAGCTAAACCTGGTATTGGTAATACTACAAACTATCAATCACAAGGACCTAAAAAATGTATTGGTTGTGGAAAAGAGTTGCAAACTCTTGATAAAAGATTACCAGGATTTAGTTTAAATATTGAAAAACAAGATTTATGTTTAAGATGTTTTAAAATAAAGTACTACAATAAATTAGTAGAACAAGAAATAAATGATAAGGATTTTATTGATATTATTGATGAAATAAATCAAACTAAAAATAAAATTAGATATTATTATGTAGTTGATATGTTTGATTTACCTGGGAGTAGATTAACTTGATTAGAAAAATTAATATCAAAAAAGGAAGTTGTTATTTTAGTTAATAAAATTGACTTATTTCCAAAAGCAGTAAAAAAATTAAAAATTTTAAACTATGTTAAAAAATTCTTTGAAGATTCACCAATTTCTGGATCAAAAATTATCTTTACTTCATCTCTTAAAGCTGACTATATTTTTCCATTAGTAAATGAATTAAAATCAGTAGAATATGATCAATATATTGTTGGAATTTCAAATGCTGGTAAATCAAGTTTAATAAATGCTTGTTTAACATATAATAATCAAATTCCATCAATTGTTACTTCAAAATATGTTAATACAACTTTAGATAAAATTAAAATTAACTTTACAGAAAATAATTTTGTTTATGATACACCTGGTCTTGTAAAACACAATCATATAGCTATTGCAACTGCACCAAATTATTGAGATTTCTTCTTTTTTAAAAAAGAAATTAAACAAGTTACTTATCAGTTAAATGCTGGTCAGTCAATTTTTTATGGAGGACTTGCATGGTTTAGTTTTGTTGAAGGTCAAGCAATTAATGAAAAGAATCATAAACCAACTAAAACTAATTTTCACTTTTATATCAATAAACAAATGCCTTTACATAGAACAAAAAAAGTAAATGCTCAACAATACTTTAAAAAGAATCGTTATAATTTATCTCCAAGATTACTTTCAAGTGACAGTGATTTTGAAGTTCATACTTTTGTATACAATGACGAGAAAAAAATAGACTTACATATTTCAGGTTTGGGTTGAATAAACTTTAAGACTTATAAGGGTATGAAATTAGAAATAACTGTACCTAAAACAGAATATGGAATAAAAGTAAGTCAGTTAGAAGCATTGATTTAAAAAAAGTATATTATTGGAGTGAATTGAATAATAATTAAAAAAAGTTATTTACTTTTTTTTTTTTTTTTGCTAAATTTATTTTAAGGGGAATAAAATAAATGAAAAAAATAGTATTTATATTGTTATCAGTAACAGTAGTAATACCTTTTTTAGTATATACAGTTTCTTGTGGAAACAATAAGGTTAATTATGGTACAGATCTTTCAAAAATATCAGATTATAACTGGAAAAAAGAGGAACCATACTATGATAAAACTAAAAGGATATTACATGATATTCCTTCATCAGTGTCAGATGAAGAAATAGAACTAAAAATTAAAGAAAAAAATAGCTATTTAAATTATAAATATTTAAATACAGGTTTTAAAACAGCTTTAGAAGTTTTAAAACAAGCGCCAACTGGTGTACCATTAAATTCAAAATTTTTACCAAATGGTAATAGAAAAAAAGATATAATGGAAATTAAAAGAAATGAAATTTTTGATAAGGTAAATAGTATACTAGAATGAAACTACAAAGATGATTTAGATGCTAAGTATAATAAATCAAGAATTGAACTTCAAAAGAGAACCAATGTTGCTTCAAAATGAGTTGAATCTCAAGACGAAAAAATTCAACAAATGAATATGACAACAATTATTAATAGTACTTCTAATGAAAATACTATTATTGGAAATAAGAGAACTTATTCAAGAAGTTTTAATAATTATCAATACAATGATATTATGGTTAGTTGAGCAGGAGCAGCTGATGAAGGAATCATTGTTCCTCCAGGAAAAAATGAAGTTGAAAAAGCTCATATAAATGGAACCAAAATATTAGGAAATATTTTTTTGGATGGATATCATGGTCTAAAAAAGGATATATTAGAAAAATTTTTAAAAAAGGATACTAAAGGAAATTATCTAATAGTAGATATTTTAATTAATATGGCAGTTGATTTAGGATTTGATGGATGATTTTGAAACAATGAACCAAATGGTTATTTTGAAGATGGTTATATTTTAAGTTATAAAATTGTTATTGAAATTATGAAACAATGAAATCAAAAAATTAAAGACTCAAAAGATGAAAATATTAAGAAATTAATATTATTTTCATATAAAAATAATGGTAATTTGGAATTAGATTCAACTGGTAAAACAGCAAACCAAGAGTCCGAAGCTCTTCAAAAAAATACTGATTATTTTTTAAGTGATTTTGGAATTACTACAAATAAATCTCTTGATTATATCAAGAAAAATAAAATTGAAAAAGATTCGCACAAAATTTTTAATATGTATAATTTGGGTGGATGAATCAATGGGCAAATATTTTATGATAAAAACAAAATAGGTCAAAGAGATCTTAGAGATCTTGTTTATAAACATTTTGATGAGAATGGAAATGAATATAAATTAAGTGACGTTGTAAAAGAAAGAGAAGATAAAGATAATAATAAATGAACCTATATTGAAAAAGGGGCACAGCAAGCTAATTCTCATAATTCTTTAGCTATTTTTGCTGCACATACGGCAAGTGATTTAGCACAACAAGAGATGGATAAAATTAATAATACAATTCCTAATCAGGAAACTGATCTTTATGGAATGACATTACAAAATTATTATGATGACATGATTTATACTGGAAAAAATAGACAGTTATCAAATGAAGATAAGGGATCTGTTTCTTATAATGATTCAACTTTCTTGCCTCCTAATGATTTAAGTTATGGAGTAGGAAATTTAGTAAATGAAAGAACAGTTATGAATGATTTTAATAAATCATTCTTTACAAATTTTTCAACTGGTAATGGGTCAAAATTTGTTTCATTTAATGATAAAAAAGAAAGAATTATTGAAGAAAATTATCCGTGAAGTAATACTAATATAGCTGACGTGCAACCTACATATAAATGAATGATTTTGCAAAACGATGGTACTGGCCAAAAACAACAAATTGAAAAACTTGCAGATATTACTGGTTATTATGATTATCTTAATCCTTATTTGAAAGGTAATTCAATTGCACTAGGTTCGAAAAAACAAAATGCAATTAAAAATGATGGAGAAATTGAAGAGGCCACATTTGATACAAGCAAAAATTATAGTTGAATGATTATGGGAAGTAATTATACAGATAATAAACCTTTAACAGTTTCAATTGTATATAAATCAAATAATGGAGTTTCGAATGAAAGTGTAGTATATGAAGAAATAAAATCAAATAATTCAAATATAAAGTCTATTTCAAATATAGATGTTAAGAATTTAGATGATGGTTGAAAAGAAATAAAAACTACTATAACACCATCTGGAGGGATAATAGGTAAAATTGGTTTACAATTTAAATCTTCAAAGGAAAAAAATAAAATTAATATAGGACAATTAGCAGTAAATTATGAAAAAATTACTCAAAATTTAGAAGATAATTTACAGTTAAAAGCTCAATCAGAATTGTTAATTGATAGAGGAAATAATTTTCAAAATATTAGACTTAATTTTGAAAATTTATTAAAAGATAAAGATATCTATTCTTATTATGAAGTCTATTTTAAACAAGAAAATAAACTAGTTAGAGTTGGTGAAACTAACTCTAACAATTATTTTGTAAAAGATATTCCAAATAGTACCAATGAACTTTATATAAAAGTTCAAAATAATGCTACAAAAGAAGTTAAATGAATTAAATTAAAAATGGAGAGGTAATAATGTTAGAAATAAAAAATTTATCTAAGAACTTTGGAAAATATAAGGTTCTTAAAAATATAAATCTAGAAATAAAAAATGGAGAATGTCTTGGAATTTTAGGTTCAAATGGAGCGGGAAAAACTACATTAATGGAACTGATAGTTGGTCAAATAAAGCCAAGTAGTGGTGAGATACTTATTGACGGAGAGAAAAATATTTATAAAAAAGTTGGGATTCAATTTCAAGAGGGAATGTGACCAATGGGAGTCAATTCCAAAATATTAGTTAAGTTTTTTAAACAAAATTGATTTAAAGAAATAGATGAAAACACAAAAGAGTTAATTAAAATTTTTGAAATAGAAAAAATTTTAAAAAAAGATTTAAATAATTTAAGCGGAGGACAAAAACAAAGAGTTAATGCCTTTTTAGCGGTTATAAACAATCCACACTTCATTTTTTTAGATGAAATGATTTCTGGTTTGGATTTAAAAATGCAATTGAAATTAATTTCTTTTTTTAAAAAATTAAAAAGTGAGGGCAAAACAATTGTGCTAATATCTCATAATCCTGAAGAAGTTGAAGAAATGTGCGATCGAGTAATAATTTTAAAAAATGGTGAAGTTTATTTAGATGATATAACTGAAAATATTATCAAAAAACATGGAAGTATAAGAAAAATGTTAATTGAATATTATGAAAGTGAGTTTGAAAAAAATGAATAATAAATTTATTAAATTTAACAAAAACTTTTTTAACAATTTTCTTTTAGTTTCAAGTTCAATTTTAAAAAATTTTAGAACTTATGTTTATTTATTCTTTATACCAATATTCTTTTTATGCGTTTTTACATGATTTACTGGTGGTATGAATGCTAATTATAAACCAACAAAATTATTCTTATTTATGATGATTCCAACATATTCAATTGTATTTTTAGTAAACATTTCTATTTCGGAGTGAAAAAATTCAGTTTTTTTAAAAAGAGTACATAGTGCTGGAGTATCTAAAATGGAGTTTTTATTAAGTATTTGAGCCTTTAATTTCTTAGCAGGAATTATAGCATTTTTGGTTGGTTTTTTTACCATTGAGATATTAGGACTTTTATACGTAAAACCAATAGATGAAAGTATAGCCACTTCTTTTGCATTAATTAGTTTTAGCGAGTGATTAGGAATTTTATATGCAATTAGTTTAAATATTTTAATATCAATTGCCATTGGAACAATAATAAGTGGTCTGATTAAAAGTATTGCATTATCACAAAGTTTAACAATAATTATTATTATTTTATGCATTGTTTTTTCAGATAATTTATTACCAATTGATTTAATGTCTATAAATAAAGGCGTTGTTATTTTTAGTTATTTATTTCCTCAAAAACATTCAGTATGGGTAGGTTTAATAAGTTCATCTGCTAAAAATCTAAGTTGAATAATTGAAAATAGTGATAGAAAAATAGTTAGTTTTAATTATAATTTGACTTTAGTAAGTTTAACTGGATTATTGTATACTTCAGCTTTATTAACTGGAGCATATTTCTCATTTAACTGAAATAATAAAAAATAACATTTTTGTAAAATATGTTATTAATCAAGTAAAAAAATGATATATTTATATTAAATAAGTTTGGGGAGGCCACAAAAATAATGAAATTAATTTTAGTTATTGAAGTTGGAATTTCAGCATCAAAAGTAGGTTTGGTTAATCAATATGGTGATTTACAAGCACAATTTTCAGTTGATCATGAAAAAGATAGAATTATTCCCAATTTATATGAAAAGATTATTGATGGTTTAGAAACTATTGGTATTAGTTATGATGATGATATTGATAAAGTAGGGATTGCAATTCCAGGTTATGTTGATCATATGCTTGGAATAATTAGATATTCAGCAAATCTTGAGTTGACAAATTATAATATAAAAGAAGAAGCAGAAGATTTATTTAAAAAACAAATTTTTGTAATAAATGACGCTAATGCAAGTGCCTTAGGAGAATTTTGAACAGGTGTTGCAAAACAATATGATTCAATCATTTTTTACTATATTGATAGTGGAATTGGTGGAGCTGTGATAACAGAAGGAAAGTTGTCACCTGGTTCTAGAGGTTTTGCAGGAGAATTTGGTCATGGTGGAGGAATCTTTCAAACTAAGTATGACTGTGTTTGTGGTTTAAAAGGATGTATTGAACCAATGTCTTCAACATCAGGAATTGTTAATCATTTTAAAACAAGTTTAAAATCAAAGAGAAATCATCCAGCATCAAGTTATTTCAATAATATTGAAACAATCACTTTTAAAGAAATTGTTGAGGTTTTTGAAAATAATGAAGATCCAATTGAAGTGATCTTACTTTTACAAGAAGCTGTTGAACCACTTGTTATGCATATGGCAGCAATGATAAATGCATTAGATCCAGAAGCTATTATCTTGGCAGGTGGTCTAACTCAATTAGATGATCATATAATAAAAATTATTAAGAAAAATATTAAAAAGTATATTATTGAAATGTTTGCCGAAGAATTAACAATTGAGAATGCACAATTAGGAAATGATTCTGCAATGATTGGAAGCGCTTATTATGCATTAAATGATTGAAAAATATTCTAATTTTCAATCATTTTTTTATGGAGGTTTTTTTTATGGAAATGGAAAGTCTGTTAAAACGAATTAATGAACTTGCTAAAATTGCAAAAGAAAGAGAATTAACAAATGAAGAATTAAAAGAACGTGATCAGTTAAGAAAAAAATATATTGCTATTTTTCGAAAGGGACTTGAACAACAACTAGAAAATGTAACAATTATTGATGAAAATGGCGCTATAGTAAAGAAAAAAGGTAACCATAGTAGTTAATACCAAAAGTAACTTTTTTTGCCTTTTAAAGCTCTTTTATAAGCAAATAAGGGTTGTTTTACACTTAATAAATCCTTATTAAGTGTAAAAATTTGTAAAAATATTTTTATATTTTAAAATATTTTTATATAATATAGTTAAGCCTTAATTGGCTACGAAAGGGAAAAAAATGAAAAAATTATTAGGATTATTAGGAGCAGCTGGTTTAGTTGCTACAACAAGTGCAACTGTTGTTGCATGTGGAGATAAAGTTGATGATAAAACTGATTTAGCAAAAATGGAATTAAGTGTTGAATCAGGATTAACAGAAACAGAAGCAAAAGAATCAATTGCAAAACAAATTACTGCTAAAGTAAAAGATGCTAAGGTAACTACAGATTATACAATTTCTGTAAAAGCACCAACAAGAGCTGATGAAGATGAAACTGAAGAAGCTTTAGCTGATGGAACTGAAATAACAGTTGCAGCAACAAAAGATTCAAAATTATTAACTGGTACAAAAACTATTAAAATTGCTGAAAAAGCAGCAACAAAAGTTAATTTAGATACTTTAGACATTAAAATTACAGCAGATATGGATAAAGACACTGCTGATAATGCAATTAAAGCTGCAATAGTAAAATTATCTAAAGATGCTAAAGAAACTACAGATTACAAAATTACTTATACTGCAAAAGGTGGAACATATGCTGAGGCATTAACTGCTGGAGATACATTTAAAGTTGAAGCAGTTGAAGCATCAACATTATTAACTGGTTCAAAAGAAATTACTGTAGTTGCTGCAGAATAATTTATAATTAGAAAAAATACAAGAAAATTTAAACATATTGTAAAAAATAATTTATCCACAAAATTATTTAAAAATCCATTTATTGGATTTTTTTTTTTTTTTTAATCAAAAATTTAAAACATATCTTGATACAAATTAAATTTTTTTTAATTTTAGAGATATAATTATTTTGAATAAAAGTGAGGTTCAAAAGAAATATGAATAAAGACAATAAAAATCTAAATGCTCTAAGAATTTTAGGCATAGAAGCTGTTAATAAAGCAAATTCAGGGCATCCTGGAATAGTTTTAGGAGCAAGTCCAATAGTATTTACTTTGTTTACAAAACTTATGAATTTAAATCCTAAAAATCCATCTTGATTTAATAGAGATCGATTTGTTTTAAGCGCAGGTCATGGGAGCGCATTACTTTACAGTGCACTACATTTATCAGGATTTGATTTATCAATAGAGGATATGAAAAAATTCCGTCAATTGAATTCAAAAACACCAGGTCACCCTGAATTTGGTCATACTCAAGGAGTTGAAGCAACAACTGGACCATTAGGGCAAGGTTTTGCTATGGGAGTGGGAATGGCATTAGCAGAGAGTCATTTAGCAGGAAAATATAATACAAAAGATTTTGATATTGTTAATCATTTTACTTATGTTTTATGTGGTGATGGTGATTTACAAGAAGGTGTGTGTCATGAAGCAATAAGTTTTGCAGGAAGATATAAATTAAATAAGTTAATTGTTTTACATGATTCAAATGACATTCAATTAGATGCTCCAGTTGAATTAGCTCAAAGTGAAGATATTACTCTTAAATTTAAAGCAGCTGGATGAAATACGTTACATATTAAAAATGGTGAGGATCTAAAAGAAATTGAAAAGGCTATTTTAATAGCACAAAAAAGTGATAAACCAACATATATTGAAGTTAAAACAATTATTGGAATTGGAGCAACCAATCAAGGAACTACTAAGGTTCATGGAGCACCATTGGGAAGCGATATTGAAACAGTTAAAAACTATTTCAATTGAAAAGAAGA
Source organism: Spiroplasma endosymbiont of Cantharis nigra (assembly GCF_964019925.1). Classification (NCBI taxonomy): domain Bacteria; kingdom Bacillati; phylum Mycoplasmatota; class Mollicutes; order Entomoplasmatales; family Spiroplasmataceae; genus Spiroplasma; species Spiroplasma endosymbiont of Cantharis nigra. The sequence continues at coordinate 500,912 of NZ_OZ026470.1, read as the reverse complement.
AGAATTTAACATCCCCCAAGAAGTTTATAACTTTTGAAAAGAAAATGTTTTAAGTAGGGGAGTTAAAAGTGAACAAGAGTGGAATTCAAAATTTGCAAAATATCAAGCAAAAAACCCAAAATTAGCACAAGAACTTATTAACTCAATTAATAAAGAGTGAAATATTGATTTAAAAGAGTTGCAAGCATTAAATAGAAATGTAGAACAAGCAACAAGAGTAAGTTCTGGAGAAGTATTTAACTATTTAAGCAAAAATATTAGCTCAATTATTGGGGGAAGTGCTGATTTATGTGAATCAACTAAAATAAAAGGTGCTGATGGAAATTATGATTTTAATAATCTAAGTGCAAGAAATATTATGTATGGAGTAAGAGAATTTGCAATGTGTGCAATTAATAATGGTATTGCACTTCATGGTGGTCTATTGCCAGTAGCTTCAGGGTTTTTTGTTTTTGCAGATTATTTAAAACCTGCTTTAAGAATGAGTGCAATTATGAAAGTTCAAACTTTAAGTATTTTCACTCATGACTCTGTGGCAGTTGGAGAAGATGGTCCAACACATCAACCAATTGAACAATTGGCAATGTTAAGAAGTATTCCTAATATAAGTTTATATAGACCATGTGATATGGCAGAAACTATCGCAAGTTATTATATTGCTTTGAATAATAAAAATATTCCAAGTGTGATTGTTGCAACAAGACAAAATTTAAAAGAATTAGATCATAATAAAAATATTATTGAAGATGTAAAAAAAGGTGCTTATATTTTAAGCGAAACAAAAAATGCAAATGTTACTTTAATTGCATCAGGAAGTGAAGTTGCTTTAGCAATGGAAGTAAAATCAATTTTAGAAACTAAGGGTCATAAAGTAAATGTTGTATCAATGCCAAATATGAATGAGTTTATTAAACAATCAAAAAAATACCAAGATACTATTATTAATAGAAGTACTCAAAGATTTTCAATTGAACTTTCAACAACTTTTGGTTGACATAAATTTTTAGGTGATAATGGTAAAGCTTATGGAATTGATACATTTGGTTATTCTGCACCATTCAATGATGTTATTAAAGAAATTAGATTTACTAGCGAAGATATAGCAAAAGACATATTAACTATCTTAAAATAATTAAAAATTATGTTAATATTAAAAAAGAATTATTAATCAAGGAGGATTTAAATATAATGGGAACTATAGTATGATGAGGGGCATTATTAATAGCAATAGCTACTGCTATTGTTGGGGGAATAATTGGTTTTATAATAACAAGAAAAGTTATTCAAAAACAATTAAGAGAAAATCCACCAATTAATGAAAATCAAATTAGAGCTATGTACAGAAGTATGGGAAGAAAACCAACTGAAAGTGATATTAAAAAAACTATGAATGCTGTTAAAAGAGGAAAGTAAAAAATTTATTAAAAATGTTTTATTAAAAAACATTTTTTTTTTTTTTTTACTAAAAAAATATTATATAATTAATTAGGAATTTAATTCCGTATGAAGTACAGAATATCAATTATAAAATATTAGAACGGTGGACAAAAAATGATACAAGTTTTTACTTGTAAAAAATTTAAAAGGGTAAATGCATTTTTATTACACAATGAAGAAAAAAAGGGTGTATTATTTGATACAGCATATGAATCTTATAAAGATATAATAAAATTTGTGGAGAGCAATAATATTCAAATAACAGATATTTTTATAACACATGGTCATTTTCCACATTTTTATGGAATAAATGAAATTTCAAAAAGTCAAAATAATCCTAATGTTTTTATTGGAAAAGAGGATTTATTAAATCTTTTTGATCCAATAAAAAATATGAGTAATTATTTTGAAGGTGTTAATAAATGTATATTAGAACCTATAAAAAATTTAAAAGTAATATCACAAGATGGAAAAGTAAATTTAAATGGATATGATATTGAAATATTTAAAAAGAATTGTCATACAGAAGGTTCTTTAATCATTTCAGTACCACAAGAAAAATTCTTATTTACAGGTGATTTCATTCTTAAAGATGAAACTTATTTAGTTGATGGATTGTTGCAACTAAATAATGAAAATGAAAAGTTAATTTTAGAGACTTTTAACTGATTAATAAGTAATTTTAATAAAGATTTTAAAGTTTTTACTGGTCATTATGATTATGGTTTTAAAATAAATAATATTTTAGAAGATAAAGATGCTAAACTTTTAAGAAAATATATATCAAAATAGTTTTTATTAATAAAAAAAGTACTTAATTATAATTAAGTGAATATAATTCTCTAAGTATACATAATGTTAAAAAAAACATAGAATGTATACAAGGAGAATTTTTTATATGTCAAATGTTACAGGTAATAAATCAAATATTTTAAGTATCAAACAAAAGCAAGAGTTAGTAAATAGACACTATAATGAAAATAGAACTTTTAGAGAGCTTTCAATTGAATATGGTGTATCTTATTCAACAGCAAGAAACCTTTGCATAAATTATAAAATATATGGAGCTGAATGTTTAATTTCAAAAACAGGAAAGCACAACAAGCATTCTAGTGTTAGACCAAATTCTTTAGACCCAAAAGATAAGGAACTAGCAATTCTTAAAAAGAAAATTAAATGATTAGAAATGGAAAATGAAGTTATAAAAAAGTTCAATGAAATGATGGAAAATCAAAAGAAAAAATAAATTATATTTATAAAATCATAGAAGAATTTAAATACAAATATCGTATTTCGGATTTATGTAAGCTTTTAAAAATTACTAGATCAAGTTACTATAGGTGAGTTAGCAATGGTAAAAAGGATTATATTATAAAAATAGACATTAATATTGCAAAAGAAATAAAGTTTCACTTTTTTAAATATAAAGGTATTTATGGTAGTCCAAGAATAACAATATGTTTAAAAAATAAGGGAATAAAGATTAGTCAAAATAAAGTAGCAAGAATAATGAGAATATATAAGATGTATTCAGTAATTAGAGTTAAAAAGATGATTAGAAAACCTAAGGAAAAGAAAAGTATTACTCATGGACCCAATATTGTTAATAGAAAATGAGAAATTTATGAGAAGAATGAATGCTGAGTGACTGACATTACTTATTTACCATTAAATAATAAATTTGCTTATCTTAGTATTTTAAAGGATGTTAAGACAGGATTTATAGTTGGTTATAAATTGTCTAAAATAAATGATATAAAAATTTATAGAGATACTCTTATTAATTCAACAAAATATAGAAATGACATAAGTAAATCGCTTATAATTCACTCTGATAATGGTTCTCAATATACATCATTTTTTGCAAAAAACTATTCAAAAAAGAATAATATAATTATTTCTTTATCAAGACCTGGAAATTCAATAGATAATGCAATGTGTGAAACATTTTTTTCTTCATTAAAAGAGGAATGAAAAAAAGAGTTAAAAGTAAACTCTTTTGAAAAATTGGAAAGCTCTATTAGTAAATATATTCACTTCTATAATTATGAAAGAATACGAGTTAAAACTTCTAACCCTCCATCTTATGAATACTTTAATAATTGAAACAAAATAAAAGTAATTGCATTAAATGCAATTACTTTATAAAAAAACATTTTGTATACTTGACAAAGTATATTCATAATTATAATTAAGTACTTTTTTTATTTTTTATTTTTAAGCCGTTTTTTTCCTTTGAATTAGATTCATTTATAATAATTTTTTTTGCATTTTTATTCTTTTTATCCAATTCATTTACTTCAATATCATCTTCATTTGACTTAATTTTCCCTTTTCCCAAAAATGCAGGTTCAGTACCTTTAATTAGTCTAATAATATTTTGATAATGTCTTGCCAATAAAATAAGTGCTGCAAAAGTTACAACTAAGTTTATTACTAAAAAACTATCCATTGGTGAACCATTAACTAAGTGAAATTTATTATATCAAACAAATGGGAAGGCATTTTCAAAGTCATTACCATTAATTGAAAAATTACTTAATCCAGAAAGTTGAGGAATTCACATTAATGCTGCAGCTAAAATTGTTGCAAAAATAGAACCAATACTTACTTTTTTTGAAACTAATACTAAAATTAATCATATTGTAAAGAATATTAAACCTACAAGAAAGTTAGCAACTAACATTAAACCTAAAAAACAACTTACAGCTTTACCACCTTTGAATTTGTAGTAAACTGGTCAACAATGACCAACTAAAGCAAAGAAACCTGGAATAATTAAAATTGTATTTTTAAAAATTTCAGTTGAGCCAGTTGGTATTAAACTAATTAAAAATGCAAGAAGTACCGCTAAAAATATTTTAAAGGAGTCTAATAACATAATTACAACTCCTCATTTTTTACCAATCATACGACTTGCGTTAGTTGCACCAGCATTTTTACTTCCTTGCTCTCTAACATCCTTATTGGTTTTTCATTTTACAATAGCAATTGAAAAAGAAAAACTTCCTAAGAGATATGCGAGAATAGAAGTTATAAAAGTTCCTAAAATAATTCCTAAAGTCATGTTCTACGCTCCTTGTAAAATATCTAATAATCATAAGTTATCTTACTATAAACTTATAGTAATATGCAATAAAATAGTTTAGAATAATAAAATAGTCCTACAAATTATTTCCTAAAATAGGAGGGTTTATTAAGAATGAAATTAAGTGAAAAGATAAATTTAAAAAGTATTATTTTTAGTTTATATAAAAAGGATTTATATGGTCTTTTAAATAAGAAAGAATTTAATTTAAATAAAGAACAAAAAAATGAACTAATTTTTTTAGGTCAAACAGATGAATGTAAAACTTTATTTGAAGGAATTAATAATTTTTTTGAAAAAAACATTAATAATGAACCAATCGAACTAAGTTTGATGCTAACTTTAATTTTGCAAAGATATCACTACTTTTATAAAACTGAATTAGAGTGAAGAAGCTATTGTAATAATTTTGAAAAAATTGAAGAAAAAGATCCTGGTGAATTTTTTTTAACTTATATTAGTAAATTTTTTAATGATCAAATAGATCTTTATAATAAAAGTTATCAAGAAATTATTGAAGAGTTTAATATTGATAACTGAAATAAAAAATTTTCACAAGATATTTGTTTGTTAATTAAAAACATTAATAATTCAAATAATTTTCAAGAAAAATTACAAAATTGCGAAAAATTAGTTTTATTCTTACAAGATACAAAAAATATTTATTCTAGTTTAGAAGTAGTTGGTTTAGAAAGTGAAAAACAACAGTTTTTAGCTCATACAAATGAAGTAAAAATAATATTTCAATCATTAAATCATTTAGTAAATGAAATATTAAAGCAAATTATTGCTGTTTAAAGGAAAAAAATATGTTTAATAAATATGACAAAATGAATCAAAAAGAGTTGGAAGAAAAGCTTATTATTATTGAAAAAGATTATAAAGACTTACTAAAACAAGAAAAGCAAATTGATAAAAAAGTTAGAAAAAATTTGTGATTTTGATTTTTCTTTCCTTTATTAGGTTTTCTTTTTTATCAAATTCATCTTAAAAGAAGAAAAGAAAATGACAAAAACTATTATATTATTAAAGATAAAAAAAAGGAGTTAATTTATATTGAATTAGAAATTCAATTTATTAAATCCAAAATTGAAAAGTTAAATGAAACTAGTTCAAAATAATTTTTTTATAGTTTATAGACTATAAAACTCATAAGATACATAATTAAGGAACTTCTTGTTGATTCCAAAAATGTAGTGCGTTCATAATAGTCAATAATTATTATTTGACTATACTTGTCAAATTTATGTTCTTGTGATGGTGAACATATAATAAAAATATTGTCAGTCTTGTTTTTAAGTAAATTATAAAAATTAATTACATATTGATTATCCAAACCAAAAGCAACTATTATGAAAGTATCTTCAGATGTTACTCTATTAACTCAAGTTTCATTTAATTTTCTTTGATAATTAAAATGAGCATTATAACCTAATAGATTTAATTCACTTATAAACAATTCTGTATTAAATAATTGTTGGTAACAACTTATAGCATAAGTATTTTTTGTTTTTTTAATAGAGTTAACAAGATCTATTATTTTGTTTTCTTGTGAATCGATTAAATCAATGGATTTATTGATTAAATTTCTATAGGAATTGTTATTATTTTCATTATTAATTGTTAAAGTTGTTCAGTTATAATATTCAGTTTCAACTTTAATTCTTATTGCCAGTTCCTTAAAACCATCATAACCATATTTTTTTGCAAACGCTGTAATGACAGATTCAGAACAAAAACTTTGTTTTGAACATTCATTAATTTTAGGCGTTTTTTTATTTTCAATACAGTCAAGTAAATAATTAGCAATTGAAACATGGGTTTGATTTTCAAGGTTGGCTTTTATTAATATCAATTTTTCTTTAATGCTTTTGAACATATTTATCTCCTAGATATATATTAACAAAGTTTTTTTGATTTTCCAAAAAAATTCTCCATTAATATAATTTATTGTAAAAAAATATTCTATTTAATAGAATTAATTTGGAGGTAAGTAAAAATGATTAAGTTTTCAAAAAAATTTGAAATAGGAGCATCCATGAGTGCACTGCAAACTGAAGGAAAGGGTATCACAAAGATTGGTGATTTAGCTTTTGATAAATATTATCAAGAAAGCCCTGAGTTATTTCATAATAATGTTGGACCTAATGTAACATGTGATATTACAAGACATTATAAAGAAGATATCAAAATGTTTAAAGAGATTGGTTTTGATTCATTAAGAACGGGATTTTCTTGAGCAAGATTATTTCCAGATGGTAAAACACTTGATTCACAAGCAGTGAAGTTTTATCACGATTATATTAATGAATATAAAAAAAATAACATCAAAATAATTATGACTTTATTTCACTTTGATATGCCACTTTGAGCCCATCAAAAAGGAGGGTGAGCTTCAAGAGAAGTAATTGAATCTTTTGTTCAATATTGTGAATTTATTTTTCAAGAGTATCAAGATAGTGTTGACTCTTATGTGACATTTAATGAGCCTTTAGTTCCTGTATATGAAGGTTATTTAAATGATAAACATTATCCTGCTTTGGATGACCCTAAACAAGCTGTACAGCAAGCATATGGAATATTTTTAGCTCATTCCAAAGTACTATTAGTTTTTAGAAAATATAGTTTAAAAGCTCAAATTGGATTAGTTTTTAATTGAAATTATACCTATGCTTTTTCTAATTCTGATGAAGATCAAGAAGGGGCAAAAATTTATGATGCATATGTTAATAGGGGACCTTTAAATATTATGTTTAATGGTGTAATTGACCCCATTTTAGTAAAAACTTTGAAGCAATATTCAATTTTACCTAGTTATAGTCATGAGGAATTAGCAATAATTAAACAAACTAAAATAGATTTTCTAGGAATAAATTATTATTTCCCTTGTAGAGTAAAAGTTCAAAGTAATCACAAGGAAAGATGAATTATGGATAATTTTATTATTGATATTCCAAAGGAAGCTAAAATAAATCCTTATAGAGGATGAGAAATATATCCTGAAGCTCTTTATGAAATTGGGATGGAGATTAAAGAAAAATATAACAATATTGCTTGATATATTGCAGAAAATGGAATGGGTGTTGAAAATGAAGATAGATTTAGAGATGAACAAGGAATAATAAATGATGATTATCGAATTGAATTTTTAGAAGATCATCTTATTCAAATCAAAAGAGCAATTGATAATGGTTCAAATTGTTTTGGCTATCATATTTGAGCTGCCTTGGATTGCTGAAGTTTTAGAAATGCTTTTAAAAATAGATATGGCTTAATTGAAGTTAATTTAAAAGATCAAAGCAGAAAATTTAAAAAATCAGCTTTTTGATATAAAAAATTAATTGAAAATAAGGAAGGATAATTAAGATGATTAAGAAGAAATATATTCAATCAGTTCAAGATATTTTTCAATACTTAGGTGGCTATGGAAATATAAATTACTTTACTCACTGTATGACAAGAATGAGATTTCATTTAAAAGATTGGAAAGTAATTGATGAAGAAAAATTAAAATCCAGTGAAGCTGTAACAGGAATCAAAAAAAATGAAGGTGGTGATGAATACCAAATTATAATTGGTATGGACGTTGCTGAATTTTATGAAACATTTTGTGAAATAAATGGTTATGACCTTGATGGTAGAACTTTATTATTAAAATCAACTAATTCAAAGGATACTGATTTTAAAACAAAACAACTTGAAGAGATAAAACAAATTAAAGGTAAATTTAGAGTTAAAGGGTTTACCAATAAATGTCTTTCTTTTATTAGTAAGGTATTTTCACCAATAGTATATCCCTTAATTGGTTATGGGCTATTATTAACAATTTGATCACTAATGACCGTTGAATGAAATGGAGATGGAACTTCATTAGCCAATAGTGTTCATTTCTTTGGTCAATTTGCAAGTATTCTTGATATTTTAACTAGTACTTTTTCACTATTTATTACAATAGCAGTTAGTTACACTGTTTTTAAAGCAATGAGATGTAGTTCAATTTATGGAATACTTATTGGAGTTGTATTGACAGCTCCAGGATTAGTAACAATGGGAGTTGTTGAAGTTCAAGAAGGACAAACTATTTTGTCACAATATCCTGGATGAACATTATTTGGTAAAGGAATAGTATATCCATGAAAAATAAACTTCAATGGATTAATGGTACCAATGATTGGTGTAGCTATTTTTGGAGCTTATATGGAAAGATGAACTTCTAAAATATCTAACACTACTACTAAAAATATTTTAAGTCCAATTCTTATAATAGGTGTAACATTTATATTTGCAATATTTATTGTGGCTCCAATTGGATTATTATTTACAAATTATTTATCAATTTCAGTTAATTGATTAAGTACAAATGGAATTGCAAAATATATTGCTTTACCACTTTTGGGAGCACTATATGGTCCTCTTGTAATAACAGGTTTACATCATTCTTTAACTCCAATTATATTACAAGGTCAATCAGCTTATGGAGCAACTATTATTCAGGGTTTATGTACATTATCAAATGTATCCCAAGGTGTAGCTACAATAGCTTTTGTAATATTAAATAAAAGAGTAAGACAATTAAAAGAATTGGGTGTCTCAAATGGAGTTTCTGCTATTGTTGGGGGAATTACAGAACCATCTTTATTTACAGTAAATTTGAAACATTTATATCCTTTAATTGCATGTTCAATCGGAGTATTTTGCGGAAGTTTAATTCTTGTTGCTTCTAATACTTTTGCCTTACAAGGAGCAAGTTCAATATTTGGTTTCTTAATGTTCCAACATAAAGCACCAAGTGCAACTGGCGTTACTACTTGAATGGGAGGTGGATTTCTTTGAGGTGGAATTTCAATTACAATTAGTTGTACTGTAACTTTTATAATGACTTTATTATTAGGAAAAATTAAATTCTTTCAAGAGAGAACTCGTGATCTTCTATTAGAAGAATATAATGAAGATTTAAATGAATTAAAATTAATATCTAAGACAGAATTTAAAGAAATAATCAAAAAAGAAAGGGAATCTAAAAAAACTTTAAAACAACGAATTTTATTAGAAAAAAGAAATAATGGAGTTACTAATAAATTATAATAGTAACTTATTAGTAATATAAATTAAAAAAATGTCCTATTAAATGTGGAACATTTTTTTAATTTAATTTAAAATATTTTTACTAGGAGAAAATATATGAAAAAAATTAAATTTAAAAACATATTGCATATTTTTCTATTATTAATTTTACTTTTTTCTATTATTTTTAATTTTTCAACTCCAAAAGTTAATTATGAAGTAAATAGAATAAATACAAAAGAAAAAATTGTTATGTTAACTTTTGATGATGGCCCTGGTTTTGAAGATGAAACAATATTAGATATTTTAAAAGAAAATGATGCCAAGGCAACTTTTTTTGGAACAGGAATAAATTATGAAAAGTATTGAACAGATAAAAAAATTGAAATGATTGTCAAAAGAATTATTAATGAGGGTCATTCATTAGGAAATCATTCCTATAATCATAATAATTATCAATTTAAAACAAAAGAGGGTTTTAATGAATTTTATCAAACTAGTGAAATGATAGCTAAAATTTATCAAGAGAATAATATAGAAAAAAATATTAGTGACATTCCAGTAAGAATGCCATATCTTCAATATTATAGAGGTATGGATTATATTAAAAGCAAAATGAAAATTGACTACTTTGTTAGAGGTTATTTAGGATGTGATTACAATGAAAGTATTTGTGGAAAAAATAAAATTCTAAAGCAATATAAAAAAAATATCAAACCTGGACAAATATTAGTTTGTCATACAAGAGATTATGCAAAAGAATGGCTTCCAGATTTATTATTATATTTAGCTGAAAATAATTATAAAACAGCTAATTTTAGTAGTGGGGAACATTACTATAAGAATTATGGAGGTTTAATTTTCTAATGTGATCAACTTTTGAAATTATTCAATTTATTACTCTAAACTTTATTTCCATTTTTTTTATATATTTTTCAGTTGGAAATTACTTTAAAAAAGACACAAAGAAAATATTTAAAATTATATATATTAATATGGCATTATTAAATATTATATGAATTATTCTTCTCTATGTTTTTACTTTTTTAATATGAACTTCTTCGTGAGGAGTTAATATCGGAATCAATTTTGGTTTTATAATTGTAGATATAATTTATTTTTTATTATGAATTAGTTTTAATTTTAAAAAAATAAATAATTTAAATATTTAAATCACTCTAAAAAAATCTATTAATTATTTTATTAGTCAATTATTAAAGTACTTTAACTTTATTAAAGTACTTTAACTTTTCTAAATATTATAATATAAATAGAAAAATTTAGAGGTATAATATGGGAAAAATCTTTAAACCATTAGTAATTATTTTACTAATCATTGGGCTTATTTTATTAATTATTATGTATACAGTGCCAAGTACAAAAGAAAAAAAAGTACAAGAGCAAAATTTTATTATGAATCATGGTAACAAGGATTGACATTGAATTCAAGATTGAGAAGAATACAATAAGGATCATAAAAATTTTGAAATGTATTCAAGTAATATGGAAATTGCACATGTTACTGAAAAAGTTATACATGATGATGGTAAATTTGAATTAAATGCAAATAGCATTGGTGAAACTTTTTTAACTTTAGTTGGGTCAACTAAAAATTCAAACTTAGAGAAAAAATGAACTTTTAAAGCAATAGTTAATGAATCAGAAGAGCCAGAAAAAACTAATATTGAATTATCAGATAATAAAGCAATTATTGAAGTAGGGCAAACTAATTCTTCATTAAAAATTGAAAACTACTTAGCATTAAATAATGTTTATGTAGAATCAACAGATAAAAATATTGCAACAGTATTTAATGATAATGAAACAATTCATATAACTGCTATTGAAGAAGGCGAAACAAAAATAATTGTTAATGCCGACAATGTAGTTAATCCAATGGAAATAAGTGTAACTGTTAATAAACAATTATTGGATATTGATCTATCAGATAATAAAGTTAGCCTTGAAGCAGAAGAAACAAACTCTTCAATAGAAATAAAAAATTATCAAAGTTTAAATAATGTTAGTGTTCAATCTAAAAATACAAGTGTTGCTGAAGTAATAATTGAAAATGAAACTATTAAAATAACAGGTGTTAGTGAAGGTGAAACAAAAATAATTGTTAATGCTGATAATGCAAAAGAAGCAATGGAAATAAGTGTAACTGTTAATAAACAATTATTGGATATTGATTTATCAAATAATAAAGTTAGTCTTGAAGCAGAAGAAACAAACTCTTCAATAAAAATAAAAAATTATCAAGGTTTAAATAATGTTAGTGTTCAATCTAAAAATACAAGTGTTGCTGAAGTACTAATTGAAAATGAAACTATTAAAATAATAGGTATTAGTGAAGGTGAAACAAAAATAATTGTTAATGCTGACAATGCAAAAGAAGCAATGGAAATAAGTGTAACTGTTAATAAACAATTATTGGATATTGATTTATCAAATAATAAAGTTAGTCTTGAAGCAGAAGAAACAAACTCTTCAATAAAAATAAAAAATTATCAAAGTTTAAATAATGTTAGTGTTCAATCTAAAAATACAAGTGTTGCTGAAGTACTAATTGAAAATGAAACTATTAAAATAATAGGTATTAGTGAAGGTGAAACAAAAATAATTGTTAATGCTGACAATGCAAAAAATGCTGTTGAAATAAATGTAATAGTAAATAAAAAATTATTTGATATTGATCTATCAAATAATAAAGTTAGTGTTGAAGCTCAAGAAACTGATTCAAGTATAATAATAAAAAATTATCAAAGTTTAAATAACGTTTCTGTTAAAGCAAATAATGAAAAAATTATTAATGTAATAATTGAAAATGAAACTATTAAAATAACAGGTCTTGTAGAAGGTGAAACAAAAATAATTGTTAATGCTGACAATGCAATAATGCCAATTGAAATAAATGTTATAGTTACAAAAAAATTATTTAACATTGAGTTATCAAATAATACTACTAGCATGGAAGTTGATGACAGTGATTTAATAACAATAGAAAATTATAGCGATTTAAATAATGTTAATGCTGAAGCAAATAATTCAAATATTGTTTTGTTAATCATAGAAAAAAATATTATTAAAGTAACAGGTGTTAGTGAAGGTGAAACAAAAATAATTGTTAATGCTGACAATGCAATAATGCCAATTGAAATAAATGTTATAGTTACAAAAAAATTATTTAACATTGAGTTATCAAATAATGATACTACTTTAGAGTCAGGAGAAACAAATTCTTCAATAAAAATCAAAAATTTTGAAAGTCTAAATAATGTAAGTGTTCAGTCTAAGGATTTAAAAACTGCTGAAGTAATAATTGAAAATGAAACTATTAAAATAACAGGTGTTAGTGAAGGTGAAACAAAAATAATTGTTAATGCTGATAATGCAAAAGCTTCTGTAGAAATAAATGTTATAGTTACAAAAAAATTAATAGATATTGAATTAGATAATACAAATATTAGTATTGAAGCAGAGAATGAAGTTTTAATAAAAATAGAAAATTTTGAAAGTTTAATTAATGTTACAGTTACAAGTAATAATCCAAATATCATTAGAGTAACTCATGAAAATAATAATATTCTAATTGATGGTCTTGCAGAAGGCGAAGCAAAAATAATTGTTAATGCTGATAATGCAAAAAATCCAATAGAAGTTAATATTAACATTACAAAAAAATTAATAGATATAAAAGTAAATAAAACAAAAGTTAAAATTAGAGTAGGTAGTGCTATGACAAAAGTTAAAATTTTAAATTATGATGATTTAGAAAATCCCACAGTTGAAGATAGTTCTTCAGGTTTAATAACAGTTACTGTTAAAGGAGATACTATTTCAATTAAGGCTCTACTAATAGGAGATGCAATTATTAAAGTTAATGCTGATAATGCAAGAGAAGTTGTTAAAATTGAAGTTAAAGCAAGATTAATTTAATAAATTATTAATCAACTTTATAATCAATTAAAGTAGAAAAATATTTAAAAAAATTAATAAGAAAAAAATTTAATCCTGTAATATTTGTTTCATAATAATTTTGATCTAAAAATAATTTGTTATCAATAAGATCAAAGTTTTTTTCTCACAAATATGTATATAAGATAAAAATATTATTTTTATCTATTTTATTTTTTAAAAAGTCATAGGCGTTATAAAGACTATGGGCTTCATCACCAGTAAAAATAAAAATATAAGAATATTCAAAATAATGTGATTGATTTAAATTATTTACACTTTTTGATAAATCAAAAACAGTAGCTTTATAATTTTTTTGATTTAATAAATCAGATAAAAAAATTGATGAGAAAAATGTTTCGTAAGAAGACATTATAATAATTTCTTTATTATTTTCCAAAATAATTTTTTTAAATAAATTTATTTTAAAATCAGTATCTTTTGTAAAACTTGTAAAATTAGTAAATATTTCTGAAATCTTATTTACTTTATTAGTTTTAATATCAATAAAATTATTTTTATATTCCATCTTTAAAATTATAATTAGCTCACGATAACCAGAAAGTGAAATTGATTTTGAAAAATTTGTAATTGTAGCTTCACTTACATTACACATTTTTGCTAATTGCTTTTGTTTTCTAAAATTATTATTTCAGAAATCTTTTAAAATTTGTTGACTAATAATTTTAAATGTATCATTAATATAATTTTTACTTATTTTTTCAATTTTTTTATATAGTAGTTCATTCATATTCTCTTTGTTCTTATTTCTCTTTACTCAAAAGTATTATATATCTTATTTTTTTTATTCATTATTTTAAAAGTAATTGTAAAATAATTTTTAATATTTCACATAAATCTAAAAATAATTTATTGTATAAAGTAAATTAAAAGTTTATTTTTGTATAATAAATTAAGAAAAAGTAATTTTAAAATAAATCCATATATGTTAAAATATACTTTGGTGATAACTTATGAATAAAAAAATATTTGACTTAAATGAGGAATTGGAATTTGATCTTGATTATGTATATTTTAATCAAGGAATAAGCGATTGTCTTCATGATAATATTGCTGAAGACAAGAGAGATAGTTATTTTAAATGTACAAAATGCTTTACTATTTTTACATTTACAAGTATGAAACAGGCATTTAAGTTTAAAAAAAGAATTTTAACAAATTTTGATTTTGAACAAGCAGAAAATAACTATAAATTATTAAGAAGTGGTGATAAAAATGAAATCTAATACTATTACATTTTTTTATAATAATATGACAATGATTATGTTACACCTTGATAAATCAGTTGGATTATTAGCAGACTTTGAAAATTGAAGTAAAAAAGAAGATCAACAAATAGAATTACTAAAAAAAATAGCATTAAAAGAAAAAATAAAGACAACTCTTTTTGTTTTAAGCACTCGAGAAATGAATTATGGTCTTTGAAATTCTAAAAATATAATTAAAAAGGCTGAAGAAAATAAAATTGATTATGTAGTTTTTTATCAATTAAATCCAATGATTAATTCTATGAATGATATTGATCTTTATAAAAATATTAATGGATTTTTAAATATAAAAAAAATGATAGTAGCTAAAAACTTTAATCTACCAGAAGCAAATAAATTTTCTACAAATTTCATTGAAAAATGTTGAGAAAAGGATGCAATAATAATTGATTCTAAAGAAACAAAAGATCTTGAAATTAATTTAAACCTATTAAAGGAAAGTAAGTTTAAAGAATTTGAAAAAATAAATAATCTAAATTATCAATTTACTGGAAGAGTAAGCGAAGGTAAAAAGAGGGGAAGAACAATTGGTTTTCCTACAATAAATTTAATAACAGAAGAATTTATAGCTTTAAGTTATGGAGTATACGCTTGTGATGTTTACGTTGAAAGTTTGGAAAAACACTTTTTAGGTTCTGGATGTTATTGAAAAAATGAAATGAATCAAGATGTTTTTGAAATATTTCTAATAGATTTTGATAAAGAAATTTATGGCTGAAAAGTTGAAGTTACTTTACTTGAAAAATTAAGAGAAAATATTAAAGTAAGTGGTTTTGAAGAATTAAAAGATTTACTAAAAAAAGATGTTGAAAATACACTTAAATTCAAAAAATATATAAAATAGCATTAAAAATATCAGTTTTTTAAATTTTAAAAGCTGATATTTTTTTTAAAGTAATAAAAGACTAAACTATTATGTGAGATATTTACTTTAATTTAATTATGTTAAAATAATTATGAAAGAAACGAGCAATATAAACTATGGAAAAAGAAAAATTTTATTTAGGAAGTCATGTTGGAATGAATGCACCCAATAACTATTTAATTGGTAGTGCAAAAGAATCAATTGAAAATGGAGCAAATACTTTAATGTTTTTTACAGGAGCTCCACAAAATACTAGAAGAACTGAAACAAGTAAACTTAATATTGTTGAATTTAAAAAAATGCTAATTGATAATAACATCGATATCAATAAGGTTATTTGTCATGGACCATATACAATAAATTTAGCAAATACAGTAAAACCTGAAACTTTTGAATTGGGAGTTAGATTGTTAAAAGAAGAATTAATGAGATTAGAAGAAATTGGTGTACATACTGTTGTATTGCATCCAGGTGCAGCTGTTGGAGCTCCAAGAGAACTTGCATTAGCTAATGTTGCAAAAGGGCTAAATATGGTATATAAAGCTCTACCAAATACTCCAGTAAAAGTTGCTTTAGAAACTATGTCAGGAAAAGGGACAGAAGTTTGCATTACATTTGAAGAAATTAAAACAGTACTTGATTTAGTCGAACAAAAAGATAAAGTTGGAGTATGCTTTGATACATGTCATATGCATGATGCAGGTTATGATGTTAAAAATAACTTTGATGAAGTTGTTAAAGAATTCGATGAAAAAGTTGGTTTAGATAAGCTAATGGCCATTCATTTAAACGATAGTAAAAATCCTATTTCAAATCATAAAGATCGTCATGAAAATATTGGATATGGTTATATTGGTTTTAATTCACTTGCAAATATTGTTCATAATCCATTATTTAAAGAAATACCGATTGTTTTAGAAACACCTTGAATTGATGGAAAAATCAGTCCATATAAGGTTGAAATTGAAATGATTAAAAATAATAAATTTACAAATCCATTTAAAGATAAGGAAATGAAGTAAAAAACTGCTTTTAAAGCAGTTTTTTATTATTTATGAAATAAATTTAATCTTAGTCATAAGGTTTTATCAAGAACTACAATATTTTGATTAATTTCTTTAATTTGATTATAAAAATTTGCTTGTAAATAACCATTTTCTAGTGGCATTAACATTGAAAATAGCGTTAAAAATTCCACTCTAATATATTGATTTTTACTATATTGTTGCATTTCATCTAGATCAATGTGACAATCATTAAATAATCTATTAAGGTTAAAATTATATCTTTTAAGCATTCTTTATCAAATAAGATAACTATCTTTAAATCTACATAAATTTCTTTAAAATTTGTTAATACTTTTATATATAATTCATTAATTTGTCTATTTGTTAATTCTAATTGTTGATTATTGCCTAATAAATGAAATAAAGTATTCATTTTGACATTATAGTCTAAAAAATCATCACTCATCACTAAATTTCTTCTTTATTTAATAATATATTAATGTAAAATAATAGGGAATTAAGGTGAAAAAAATGAAAAAATTACTTACAATTTTAACTGGCTTATCAATAATTGTTACTCCAGCAACTCAAATAGTTAGTTGTAAAATAACAAGTGATAATACTTTTAAAAGTTTCAAAGATATTGAAAAATTTTGAGGAACAAAAACTCATAATACAATTGTTTTTAATAAAGATACTACTGAAGCAGAAGATACTACTAAAGAAAATATTAATACTGAAATAAAACAAATAATTGCAAATAACTTTACTAATCAAAAAGAATTCAATGAAAAATTTGGTATTGGTGATAATAACATTGAAGAAGATAACATTGAATTTAAGTTTTATAAAAGTAATACAGGATTTCCAATAGGTGAAGAGAATGAATCAGAAGATCTTATTACTTATTTAGAGAAAAATTTTAATGATAATAATAAACATAAGACAATTCCTGTTTATTTTACATATAGGGAAATAAAGTCTGATGGAACCGAAACAGAATTTAATAAAAAATACTTAGAATTAAAATTTACAAATATTCCAGAAATGACTGATGGAGTTTATAAAGCTGAGGATTCAAATGGTATTTTTGGAGATATTGAAAATATAATTAAAATTGAAAAATACTTTTTTAATGATTTGTCTAATTTAATTGATAAAAATAAACCTGAACTTGAATTGACTTTTTTTAAGGAAAATAAAAATATTACAATAAAATTTATAAAAGGTATTTTAAAAGCAATTAAAGAAGCTTCTGAAAATAAATTTGATCTATCAAATAGTTTAGAATGAATTAATGTTGAGAATCCACATTATCCTAGCAAAGAAAATAAGGAATGAAAAGTTCTATCACCTGAAGAAAAATTATATAAAGATTTAATAGCAATTAAAGAAACTAGTGAAAATAAAAAAGAACCTAAAAATCCTAATTTATTAAATGGCTTTATAGAACTCATAAATAAATTTAAATCTGGTAAAGAATGAAACACTACAAAAGAATCTGATAATTGATTAGGATTAAACAATAAAACTTTTGTTTTAAAAGAATAAAAAAAGAAAGATAAAAAAAGAAAATGGAAAAAACAATTACCATATTAAAAAAAAGAAGAAAAAATACAATTCAAATTTTATATAGACTTTTTTTATTAGAAGAAGATATAAATAAAATAAAACAAGAAGTTTTAGACGGTTTTCAATTAGATAGTTTGGATGAAGAATTAAATAATTATATCTTTGATATATTAGAAAACACACTTGAATACAAAAAAATAATTTCATCATTATTGCCTGAATTATGAAACTGAACTAGATTGCCTAAAATTATTCAAGCAATTTTAGTTAATGCAGTTTATGAAATAAAAAAAGAAATAACTCCAAAGGCAATAATAATAAATGAAAGTATCGAATTAACAAGACAGTATTTACCGAGCTTTGAAACAGCATTTGTAAATGGTCTTTTAGATAATATAAAATAAGAGGGTAAAGATATGAGTATTACAAATTTCACAAATTTTAAAAATGATTTAAATGATCATCTATTTTTGATGGCAAAAGAAATCAAACTTTTAATTTATAAGGAGTTTAAAAATTATATTTTTAAACAAAAAATAAGTTCTTATGATGAAGTTAAAGAAAATTTTTTAACAAAAGCTTTTTGTGAACTTTCAACTTATTCTTATTTACAAAGTTTTGAATCTAAAATTTTTAATTCAAAAGATTATTTATTAATAAAAGATTATTTAAAAAAATCAAAGAGAAAATTTTCAAAACAACATTTTGAAAATGTTGTTTTCATAACTGCATCTAAAGTATCAAAAAAAGATTTAGAAATTCAAAATTTAATTCACAAACTTACAGATGATTTAAATGTAAATGTAACAATTAGAAATTTGGACTGATATAATAATCAGCACTTCCTAAAGTATGCAAAGTTTGATAGAAAAATTTCTCATTATCAAGATCAATTAATCAAATTACTAAAAGTTTATGACAAAGAATTATTTAATGTTGTTTCTAATAAAATTTTTAGTGGAACTAAAATAAGTTATAAGAATGAGTGAAATCAATTTTTAGCAAAAAATATTGTAAATAGTTTAGATAAATTTCTTTATACACCGTTTAATTATGATGAATTAAGATATGAAAATAAAATGGAAAAGTTATCTGAAGTAATAACAGAAGATACAATTTATGTTTTTTTTAACAATGTTGAAGTAAAAGAAAACTATAAAACCACTTTAGTAAATGATTTAAAGTTTTTTGCAAAATTTATTAAAGATGATGGACCTATTTTCACAGTGGATAAAAATAATTTCTTTAGTTTATTAAAACCATTATCTTTAAGAAACTTTAAAAATTTTAATGAGCTTATAAAATATTTATCTAAAAATCAAAAAAGAAAACCAGAAATAGAATTAACAACAGATAATTCTAAAACATCAGATACTTTAAATTGATATTGAAATAAAATTTTAGAAAATAATGATAAAAAAGAAGAAAAGTTGGAGTTAGACAAAGTAAATACTTCTTTAGAGTCAGAAGAAGAACAAGACTTAGAAAAAACAGTTACTTTTAATGATCATGAAAATTTAACAGATTTATCAAATGATAATATTTTTGAACCACAAGATGATATCTTAAATCAAATAGAAAACAAAGAAGAAATTAATAAGAAAGTAGAGCAAACTATTTCAAATGAAAAAATACTTAGATTTAAAAATTTTATAAAATTATATGAGGAAAGTAAAGATGAGATAGAATTATTAACTGATAATTATGATCAAGATAAATATCTAAGTTTTAAAGAATCGGTTAATAAAAAAAATATATGAGACTTATCAAATTTTATTGACAATAAATATGAGGATTTAGTTTTTTATTTAAAAAATAAAAAAATATTAAAACAAGATTTAGTAAATTATGAAATTTTATATTTAAAAACAAAAAAATGTCTTGAAGAAATGAATTAAAAAAATAAAGAAGCATATAATATTTAAGAGGTGCTAAAATGACAGAAATGATATTTAAAATTACTGACTTCACAGATATGTTAAAGGAATATCTTGAAGATTCAAATACTTTTAAAAATGTAAATGTAAAAGGTGAAGTTGCTAATTTAACTCTTAATAAGACTGGGCATATTTATTTTTCGCTTAAAGATAGTCAATCAAAAATTGATTGTGCAATTTGAAAGACTAATGCAAGTATCTTTACAAATTTAAATATTAGAGAGGGAACTGAAATTATTGCAAGAGGTTCTTTATCATATTATAAACCAACAGGAAAAATAACTTTTGTTGTTTATGATGTTCGAGTAGATGGAATTGGAGAACTTGCTCTTCAATACGACAAAAGATATAAAGAACTAAAAGAGCAGGGTTGATTTCTTGATGAATTTAAAAAGCCAATTATTAAATTCCCAAAGAATATTGGTATAATAACTGCTGCAACAGGTGATGCAGTTAAAGATTTAATTACTACTATTAAAAGAAGATATCCACCAGTAAATATATTTTTATTTCCATCTTTAGTTCAAGGTGATGGAGCAGCAAAAGATATTGCTAAAAAAATAAGACAAGCAAATAAATTTGAAATAAAAATTGATACTTTAATAGTTGGAAGAGGTGGAGGAAGTTATGAAGACCTTTGATCTTTTAATGAAATGGAAGTTCTTGAAGCAATTAGAGAAAGTCAAATACCAATAATTAGTGGTGTTGGACATGAACCTGATATAACTTTAACAGATTATGTTTCTGACTTTAGAGCTTCAACACCAACTGCAGCTGGAGAAAAAGCAACTCCTGATAAGGATAGTGTATTACAAGCTTTATCTACAAAAACAAATGAATTTGGTAAAATATTAAAAACTAAAATTGAAAAAGTAATTATAGAGGTTAATAATTTATCTTCAAAATTAAATTTAAGTATTAAAAATAAATTTAATCAAATGATTAATAATTTTAAAAATACTTCTATAAATTTTAATTCAATTATTATTAACAAATTAAAATTTATAAATACAACTTTTGAAAATAATATTTCAACTTGAAAAAGAAGTTTAATTAATAAATTAGAAAAAAATATTATAGAACTAAAAACTTATGAAGAAAAAATTGAATTACAAAGTCCTTACTTACCTTTATCAAAAGGTTATTCAATTTTAAAACAAGATAATAAAGTTATTAGATCAATTAAGGAAGTATCAAAAAATAAAATTATAAATGCAGTCTTAAAAGATGGTACTGTTAAGTTTAAATTAGAAGAAGGAAGTGAATAATATGAATAAAAAAAATTTTAATGAGTTATTAGATGAAATAAAAAATATATCAGATAAATTAAATGATTCGAATACTTCAATGGAAAATTCTATTGAGTTATTTAAAAAAGGGACTGATATGATAAAAGAAGCTAAAGAACAATTAACTTTTCTTGAGGGTGAAGTTAAAAAAGTTTTAGATAATAATGATGTAACAAATTTTTAAAAATCTGGTTAAAAACCAGATTTTATTTTATACTTTTACTATTTTATTTGCATCTTCATCAATAATTAAATTAAAATTTGGATGTAATGTTAATATAGAAGATGGAACTTCTTCTATAATTGGACCATTTATTATTTTATTAATTATGTCTGCTTTGTTTTCTCCATTAGCAATCATAATAATATTTTTGCTTGCCATTATTTCTCTAGGTCCCAAAGTAACATAATGACTGTGAAACAAGTTAGCATCTAACTTAGGTACACTAGGATTTTTTTCTAAATCCTTATTATTAATTAATCTTGTTGTGTCACCAAATTTTGTAACTCCTGATAGGTTTCCACAAAAGTGACCATCAGTACCAATACCTAATAAAACTAAATCCAAACCTCCATCTTTTTCTAATTGACTAACATATTCTTTTCAATTTAAGATATTCATTCTCTTAATATTTTTTTCATTTATTTTAGCTGGTAAATAAAATATTTTTTCTAAATCTGCAATAGTCATTCCCTTTGAAAGATCTTTTTTATAAGGAATTTCATCAAAATTGTAGAAGTGTATTTTATTTATATCTTTAATTCTAGCTAAATTAGCAATTAACTTTTTATAAAATAGTAACGGAGTTTTACCTCCAGTTAATGCAATATTAATTCTTTCTTTATTATTTTTATTAATAATATCTATAAATAAATCTAGAGTCATATCACTCATTTCATCATAATTTTTAGTTTTTATAACATTCATATTTCAATTCCTTTCTTCTAATCCAATTTTAAAATAAGATCCTTGTTATTTACTTTCCTCTTTGGAAAGTAAATAACAAAAAAAACATAAACATTTTGTTTTTTTATAGACTCAATATTGTAAAATAAGATAGGTGAAAACAAATGAAATTAGTAGATTTAAAAAATTATAAAACCTTATACAAAATGAAAGATAGTCAAAGTTTAATACAATTAGCACAAGAAATAAGAATTTTTTTAAATGACTTTGTAAAAATAAATAAGGGTCATATTGGAAGTAATCTTGGAGTTGTAGAATTGACATTATCTATTTTAGTTTATTATAATTTAGATGAATCAATAGTTTTATTTGATACAGGTCACCAATCACATATTTATAAACTTTTAGTTCATGGTTTAAAAAAATTTAAAACATTAAAAAAATTTAATGGCTTAAGTAACTTTCAAGAAATAGGAGAGTCTAAGCATGATTGAATTAGTACTGGACATAGTTCAACTTCAATTGCATATCAATTTGGTTATGCAATTGCAAGCAATAAAAAAAATATTATTTCTATCATAGGAGATGCTGCCTTTTTAGGTTCATACACATTAGCAGGTTTGCTTAATTTACAAAATGCAGATAAAAAAACTATTACAATCTTAAATGATAACAATCAAGCGATTGGAGAAAATTCAATAAAGATAAAAGATATGAAAATGTATGTTGAATCTTTAGGCTTAAAATATATTAAATGTGAAGATGGTAATAATTTTGATCAAGTTTTTAAAGCGCTAGATCAAGCCAATGAAGAAGAAAAACATGTTGTAATTCATTGTTTTACTAAAAAAGCACTAGGCTATAGTGGAGAAGAAAATCTATTTGAAAAACATTCTCTGGAACCTAATATTGTAAATAACTATTCTAAGTTAATAGCTATTGAATTAGAAAAGTATTTTACAAAAAATGATTATTTAGTTTGTCCTGCAATGCTAAATTCTTCAAATTTTACTAACTTAAAAACTAAATTTAAAAATAATGTAATTGATGTTGGTATAAATGAAGAATTTGGTGTACTAGCAGCTTGTGCAATAGCAAATACAAATAAAAAGACTTTTATTTCAATTTATTCAACGTTTTTTCAAAGAATTTTTGATCAATTAATTCATGATGTCTTTAGAAATAATTTTGCTATGAGCTTTTTAATAGATAGGGGAGGTTTAAGTTACAGTGGGGGAGTTAGTCATCATGGAATATATGATTTATTCATGATAAATAACTTTAATCAAGCTATAATTTGCCAACCATATAGTATTAATGACTTAAAAATTATGATTAAACAGTCATATTTAACAAATGATAAACAATTCTTTTTAAGATATGAAAATATGCAAGCTATTGAAGATAAAACAAATTCAGAATTTAAAATTGGTGAGTGACAAGAATTAATTTTTAACAAAAATAACAATATTACTTTAATTAGCTATGGAAATATACTAAGTGAATTTAAAAATTATATAGAAACAAATAATTTGAAAATTAACTTAATAAATGCAAGATACATTAATCCAATAGATATTAAATTACTTGAAAAACATAAAGATAATAAAATTTTTGTCTATGAACAAGTAATTAATAAAAATAATTTATTTGCAAATATTAAAAATAGATATAATAATCTTAATATATATAGCTTCTCATTTGATAAAATTAATATAAAGCATGGTGAAAAAGAATTATTATTAAAAGATTTAGACATGGACGTTGAAACAGTCATAAAGAAAATATTTGAGGAATAAAAAAATGAAAGATATTATTGATAAAAATTATTTTTTAGAAAAAATTTCAAAAGATAAGGAAATTGTTGACTTACTTCATAAGCAAACTAGTAAGGAAAACATTGAATTTTTTGATAACTTAAAAGAACTAAGAAGAATATTACATTTAAAAACAAAAACTGATAAAAAAATTTTATTAGAGTATGATAAATTAATTATTATTCCCACAGGTTCAGAAGATACTTTGATAAGAGAGTTAAATCAATTTAATAAGGAATTATATGATAACTTACCAGAACATTATATTTTAGATTTTGAAAATCAAAAATATAATGTAGATAATACTGGTACCAACTTAAAAAAAGCTTATCAAAAAAATATTTTAAATCTTTCAGAGCCATTTAAAGAACATTCTTCAATGGAACTAGATGATGATATTCTTTATACAAAAGAAATGGATCCATTAGTTGAAAAAACAATTCAAGACTTTCGAGAATCAATTTCAAAAGAATCTAATCAAGATAATTTTTTAGAAAATCTTTTAAAAGAAGATGATTTTCAATCTGAAGTTCTTAAAAATAGTGAAGAAATTTATGTCGATTCTAATGAAGAAAAAGATAAAATGCTTTTAGATATTAAAGATTCTTTAAACGAAGGTAACTACAAGAAATTGAACTTAACAAAACCGTTTTCATTATCAACAACCAAATATATGAAAAAACTAGAAACAATAAAAAAAGGTTTCGAAGATACATATGGTAGTGAATTATTTAAAAAATTAAGTAAATGAGTTCATAAAGAAAATCAACTTTATGAAAATATTGAAAATAATAAAAAAATAAGTAATTTAAAAGAACGAAGAATAAATCTAACGAAGAAAAGAAAATTTAAAAAATAAAAATTCCAGGAGATAATTTTATATGAAAAAAAGACTTGATCAAATTTTATTGGATTTAGAATTAACTGAAAACAGAAATAAAGCAAGAGGGTTTATAATTGATGGAAAAGTTTTAGTTAATGAAGAAAAAATAACTAAACCTGGTACATTATTTGATCAAGAAAAAATAATAATAAAATTAATTAAACAAGAAAATGAATTTGTAAGTAGAGCTGGAAATAAATTGCAAAAAGCAATTCAATATTGAAATATTAATATTGAAAATAAAGTTTGTTTAGATATAGGTTCTTCAACTGGAGGATTTACAGATTGTTGTTTACAAAATAATGCAGATTATGTTTATGCAATTGACGTTGGGACAAATCAATTAGATTGAAAATTAAGAAGTAATCCAAAAGTTAAATCTTTAGAAAAAACTAATTTTAGAATTGTAAATAAAACTTTTTTTGAAAGTGAAATTAATTTTTTTTGTTGTGATGTAAGCTTCATTTCAGTAGAAAAAATATTATTACCATTAAAAGATATTGTTGAGGAAAATACTAGTGGAGTTATTTTAATAAAACCTCAATTTGAATCAGATCGTGAAGATGTAAAAAATGGTAAAATAAATTCAAAAGAAGGACATATAAAAGCGATAAAAAGAGTTATTAATTATTGTAATCAAAATAATTTTTCAATAATTG
The DNA here is from genome assembly GCF_964019925.1 of Spiroplasma endosymbiont of Cantharis nigra. Lineage (NCBI taxonomy): Bacteria > Bacillati > Mycoplasmatota > Mollicutes > Entomoplasmatales > Spiroplasmataceae > Spiroplasma > Spiroplasma endosymbiont of Cantharis nigra. Next base: position 475,141 of record NZ_OZ026470.1, on the reverse strand, counting down.
ATATTAATTGATCTCCAATTCTTGGTAGTAAGAAAAAAAATATTGAGTATTTATGCTATATTAAAAAAACAAATAATGTAGAAAATATTTTTAATGTAAATTTAATTTTAAATCTTGTAAATGAATGTTGGGAGTTTTTTGAAAATAATGGAGAATAATAAAAAAGTAATTTTCTTGTTAGACATGGATGCTTTTTTTGCAAGTTGTCATATGGCAAAAGATCCAAGTATTAGAAATAAAAATGTTGTTGTTGCTTCGCCAAATAGAAGAGCTATTGTTACTACAGCAAGTTATAATGCAAGAAAATTTGGAATAAAAGCAGGAACACCAGTTTTTAAAGCAATGGAAATGTGTAAGGATCTTTACATTGCTAATTCTGATTTTAGTTTGTATATTGATTATTCAGAAAAAGTTTTTGATATCATTTATAATAATTTTACAAAAAATTTTGAAGTAGCTTCAATTGATGAGTGCTATATTGATATGACAAAAAGTTGAAAAAAATATGGTTCTGTTAAAAAAGCCGCTCAAGCAATTATAGATATGATTTACAAAGAAACTGGTCTGACTTGTTCAATTGGAATTAGTACAAATAAATTTTTAGCAAAAACTTGTGTAGACTTTAATAAACCAAAAGGTATTTCATTTTTATTAGAAGAAGAAATACAAGAAAAACTTTGACCAATGAATGTTGAAAAAATGTTTATGATAGGAGCAGCAACTCAAAAAATTTTAAATTTAAATAATATTTTAACTATCAGAGATTTAGCTTTAATGGATTTAAATTTTTTAATTGAAATTCTAGGTAAAAGGGGAATGACACTTTGATATTGAGCTAATGGTAAAGGCAACGATGAAGTTTCAAGAGAAGCTAGTGAATTTAAATCAATTGGTAACGAATTAACTTTAAACTTTACAACAACTAATCATGAAGAAATTGAAGAAATAATTTATGAGTTAAGTTTAAAAATTGCTGACAGAGCAAAAAAGAGATTTTTACAAGGAAAAACTATCACAATAGTTGTTAAATATTTAGATGATAATATTACTGAATTTTATAATGATAAGTTAAGAAAAAGACACATTACAAAACAAGAGTCTGTTCAAGAACCTACAAATAATCCAGAAATAATTTATTCAATTGCAAAACAATGTTTTTATGAATTATGAACTGGTCAGCCAATATTATTATTGGGAGTTCGAATAAGTAATTTATCTAATCAAATTGAACAAACAAAACAATTATCAATTGATGAAATAGATTTATTAGAAGGAATAGACTATAATGAGGTTGAAAAAGTTATTTATAACTTAAATTTAAAATTTGGAAAAGATAAAATTTTTACTGGAGAGAAGCTATTAAAGTATATGGATAAAAATATGGTTCAATCTAAATTTTTAAAAAATGATGATGTTCATATTTCTAACGAACAAATTATTAATAAATGAAAAAATAAATAGGGGGTCTTATATGAAATATCGAATTGATGATTTAATTTTAGAACTACATTCAATACATAATCAATTAAATAAATTCTTATTTTCTAATACCCTTTCACAAATTAAAATAAATATTGAAACTAGTAAGCGAAAAAGTAGGTTAACATTAGGCCATTTTGATACAGCAAAAGATTGATCAGATGAGTTAAATCAGATAACTATATGAACTTTAGCTTTAAATGGAGATTATTTAAACATAATAGGGGTACTTGTTCATGAAATGGTACACCAATACAATTTTGAAAGAAATATTAAAGATGTTGAAAACAATCAAAGACATAATAAACATTTTAAAAAAACTTGTGAAGAGGTTGCTATGTTAACTGTTGCTAAAAACTCTAGACGTGGTTTCTCATCCACTTCCCCTACACTAGATCTTATAAATTATATTGAAAATCAGTTAGATTTTAATAAAGACCTATTTAAGTCTCTAATGCACAAAGATGCTATTAATTATCAACCAAAGGGTTATAATAAGAGTAATAAGTATCTTTGTAAAGGCTGTGATACTATTATAAACAATTCAAGAGAAGCAACGTTAAATATTAAGTGTATGGACTGCAATATAATGTTTGAAATATTATAAAAAGTGCATATTACAATATGCACTTTTTTTGTAAAAACAAGATTTTTGGCCTTTATTAAACACTTAATAATGTTAAAATCGTATTGAATAACTACTTTAAAATAAATTCTATGGAGGTTTTTATGTCAGGAATTGTACCAAAGTTTTGCCCTACTCATCTAAAAATTCATACTTGTGAGTTGCAAAATGTCTTTAATAAAAATAAAGTGATTCAAGAAGACCTTAATGCAAAAATTAGAAGAATGCATGGTATTCAAACAGAAGAAGAAATTAGCCAAAGTCAATCAAAACAAAAAGATGCTCCAGGTAGTATTGGTGACATTTTAGCAAAAGCAAAAGTTAGAATTAAAAAAGAAAAAGAAAAAATAGCTAAACGTACATTAGATGAACCAGAAACAAATGTAGTTACTAGTGAAGAAATTAATGACAGGATTGCAATTTTAAAAGCAAAAATGAATAAGTCTAAAACACCCTCTTCACGTTCAAATACTTCAAGTGATCTACAAAAAAATGTTGAAAATGCTCAATCTTATAAAAAAGAACATCCAGAAACTCAATATAAGGCCCCTAAAAGAGTAAATAAAAGTGATTCTAGTGAAATACTACTACCAAGAACAAAAAGACCTTCTATTGTCTCTAAAAAAGGCAATTTAACTACTAATGAATCTAATAAAATTCAAGAACTTAAGTCCAAAGCAATAAAACCAGTAAAAAAGGAAAAAATTAATGAAAAAATGTTTACTCAAGAAGAAACCCAAGAATTAATTCAACAAGCTGTTAAAGAGGCATTAAAGCAAGTTGGTTTGATTAATGATGATAGGAAAAGTAACAGTATTAAAAGACCAATTGCAAAAAAACCTATAAATAAAAAATAAAAATCAAGAGTTAAATCTTGATTTTTATTTAAAATGTCAGTTTTTTTATAAATTACAAGAACTATCCCTTTTTATTAGTTCAATTAAATTATCAATCTCTTTTAAAAATTCCTTTTTATTTTTATTATTATTTAAAACATAATCAAATTTAGTATTTTTAAGTTTTTTCATTTGAAATTTTGTAATGGACTCTATTTCCTCTAGTTCCCTATTATCTCTTTGTTTGACAATTTCTAATCTTTTTTCATTATCCATTGTTAATAATATTTTCTTATCAAACTTTAGTTTAATTCCGCTTATAACTGCAGCTTCAATAAAAATTAATTCTGCACCTTTTTCAATTTCAATAATTTTTTTAATTTCATTTGAAATTAATGGTCAAGCAATTTTAGTAAATTTTTCATTAAGTTTATGATTGTTAAATAAAAACTTTCTCAAAATTGATCTTTCAATTTTATTTTCATTCATAATTTCTGGCATAAATTTTCTAATAAAATCTAATATTTTCTTATCATAAAGAATATCTTTAGAAACTTTATCAGCTTGAATTACTTTTATTTTAGGGTTTTTGCTTAAATGATCTAACAAAGTTGTTTTACCAGTTCCAATAAAACCACTAACTCCTATTATTTTCAATAAAAACACCTCTTTTAATTATGTTAATTATAAATTATTTTGTTAACATAATTACTAATTATTGGTTTTATTGGTGAAACGTTTTTTATTATTTCTACACAGATATCTCTATAACCTTTAAAATCTCTATTATTTTTTGCAGTTTCTAATCGATTAATGACATTTGTTTTTTGGTCAATGTTTTTATAATTGTTTAAAACCTTATTTTTCAAACAAAAACCTACTTTTGGTAATAATTCTTTTTTTCTAAAAGTAATTGCCAAAATTTGTTCAAGTTTTATTTCAGCTGCCAATAAATCTCATGTTTTTAATGCAAAATGATAATCTTCAATTAACTCTTCTAAATCACTTTTGTATCTACCAAAAAAATTATTTTTTGAATCAAAGATTAGTTTTTCAATTAAATTTACAAATTCAATATCAACTGTAGAAAATGATTTTATTTCTTTTTCTATTTCATTTGAAATATTTAGTCAATCATTATTTTTTGAATCCCTTATTTCTTTTGACTTTTTAATTGTATTTCAATACAATGAAGTATCTGTATTATCTGATTGCTCTAATAATTTAATTATTTTTTTGTAAAATAGAACACACTTAGTTTCAATTAATGGATCAAAAGTTTTATCTTCTAATATTTTTTCATTATAAATATCTTCAATTTCTGTTATATTTCCAAACTCAGTTGTTTGTAAAGATTCAATACGATTATGTTGACTGTTTTCACTATTTCTTTGATTTTCTTCAATTTTCTTGTTTTCCATATTTTCTTCAAGATTATCATCATTTTTTACTTCTTCAAGTTCTTGTTTTACTTCAACGTTATTATTAATAGTTTCAACAACTTCAATTGGTTTAATTATTTCATTATTTTCTTCTAACATCATTTCTTGTAATTCTTCATAATTTTTTGGCTCAATTATTTCAATTGTTTTAATTTCATCATTATTAAGATTTGTAGATAAATTTGCTTTTTTGGCTTTTAAAGCTTTTGCCTTTTTTGACTTTTTGCTTCATTTTTTTTCTTTAATTTTAGGTTTTTTAACTTTAACATATTCATCTACTAATGTTGTACCTGCTTGAAAATCAAATGTTTTTAAAACAAGCATATTAATTGATCATCAACTACATTCACCAAATATAGCTCCAACAAATCCTAAAATTAAAGCTAGAAATTGAATAATAATTGGCATTATAAATCACATAGCTTTATCAATCATTTTATAAACTTGTGAAGGATTATTAACACCTTGTAATTTTGAAAATGCTCCATAAGATAATCAATAAATTTGTCCAAATTGACCATCTAATTGTTGAACAATTTTAACTGTAATTGTTTCTTCAATTGTTATAAAATTTGAAGCACTGAATTGAAATGCTATTCCCATAAAAAATGGTGATGCAGATATTAAAGATAAAGTCATTGTTATCATCAATAATACTAAAAAAATTCAAACAAAAATCATTGTAAATTGATAACTTTTGATTGGTCTAATAATTCTAGAAATTCCCATTGCAGTTTTAGTTCTATAACCTACACTATGAATTATTATTCTACTACTTAAAAATATAATTATTATTAAACTTAAAATCATTGGCAAAAAAGAAATTAATGTTTTGCTTGGCCCCACTATTCATGATTTACCATTGTATAAAAAAATTGACAATATTTTTTGATAATTTTCTTCTAAAATAGCATTATTAATTGTTTCAATATTATTTTTATTTATTATTGGTGAAATAGCTAGCAATGTTGAATATATTAATATAATAGAAGAAAAAATCATTAAAGCAATTATCATAAATTGCGATTTTTTATTATTTTTTAAAATTTTAACTTTTCCCATGATATAACATCCCCATAAACTATAATAATTATATAATATTTTTTCTACTTTTTTAAATAATGATTTTTATATAAAAAAATTCTATTTCATAATAGAATTTTTTTATTTTAATATTTAATAAATTGTTCAAAATCAGATTTTAAATCTCTGTATGTAAGACAATCATTAATTAACTTAACTTGATTTTCAATTAATTCAAAAATTGAAAATTTAAACCTTTGATCTCCAGAAAGATAAATTCCATCTTGCTCTATTTTATGTTCTGGTGATAAACAATAAGGCATAATTTCCTTATTTATAACACTTTCATTAAAGTATTTAAACAATGGTCGATACTCGCCTCTTCCTGGTCCTAAATTTACTAGTCCAATTGCCATTTTTGGATCTATTACAAAAATACTTAAAATATTAATTTTGGTTCTATCATCAATAAAATTAGCAACTGTTTTATTTGTTAATAAAAATGTTTCTCTATCTAAGTCAGATATTCTAAAAAATTTAAAGAAAGTATTATTTACAATATTGTGAAAATATACATCTAAAAATTTGTAATTTTGAGTCACCAAAATGTCATAAGGAATAATTATTCTTTTTTGATATTCTTGTAAATCAAAGTTTATTGAAGAATCTTCAACATATTCATATAAACTTTCAAAAGTTCTTTTACTAAAAATATAATCATACATTTCAAAAAGAACATAACTAACTATATCTAAAATTATTAGTCTATAGTCCTCTTGAACTTCTTTATTCAAAACATCAAATATTCTATATTTTTTATTAGAATTTGAAAATGAATATTTGTACTCACCATTTATTATTGTTATTAGAAAATAAAAATATTTTAAGAAAAGAACTTCTTTACCAGTAACTTCAATATTATCTTTATTTTTTTTAATTCTCTTATCAATAATAGCTTTTGCTACTTTTGATATTTGATTAAATTGTTTTATAATTTTTTTAAGATCATAATTTTCATAATCACTAAATAAAACTTCTATAAAAGGTACATTATCAATTCTAATTTCTTCAATTTTATCACTTACAAAATCAATATATTTAAAACAAAAAGTTCCATCTTCATTTTGGGTTTGTCAATTATTTAAAAATTCACTTGGTAATATCAAATTTCTTTTTATTTTTTTCATATTAGCACCTGTCTTATTCATTTTCTATTAATCATAATTGTTTTGTTGATGAAATTGGTGTTGCAGTTATAATTGTCATTTGAATTTTATCAATAACAAAGTACACTTCATTTTTTAATGTTTTTATATAGATAAATTTATTTGTTTCAAAACTATAAGTTGATTTTGCAATCATTTTTAGTATTTTTTCTTTTAATTTGAATTCCTCTTCATCTTTAAGTCTAAGTCTTTCTCTTATTCTTTGGATTGAATGAGTTGAAAATCCATATTTATGCTTATAATAATAACTCATTAACGTACCTCACCTTTATGATTATAAAGTTTTTTTATATTACATTAAAGTAAAAATAAAAAAATCTTCATATAACACTCATATGAAGATTGTATCTTTTAAATAACATTTATTAAGCTTTACTATTTTTTTTATTAGTATTTAATTTTTTATTTTCCTTAAAAATTGATTTAAAACTATCTTTTGATATTTTACCTTTAGATTGAATTTCCACCAAAATTCTAAATAAAATTATATGACAGATAACCCCAATACTAATGGCAATTAAATATCATAGAATACCAATAAAATTACCACTTTTATCTGTAACTCCAGCAAAAATTGCAATAATTGGTCCACCTCAAGCACCAACATGACCTTGAACCATAAATGCACCAGCTATCATACCTGCAATACCAGAACAAATAATATTTGGAATTATTGCAGCTCATTTATATTTAATTGCAAATGGAATGGCACTTTCGCTTACACCCATAACTCCTAAAACTGTTGCATTTATTCCTAGTTCTTTATCTTCTTTAAAAGTTGTTCTAAAAAGCATAGTTGAAATCCCAGCCCCAAGTGGTGCCACAGCAAAAGCAGCGGCAGCACAACCCATTGCAAGTCCCCCATCGACTGGTATCATCGCTGTAGCTCCAAATGAAGCAATTTTATTTATGGGACCACCCATATCTACTCCAGATAAAAGTCCAAGTACTAAACCTACTAGTATCATTCCCACGCCTGCATTTTCTAATGATAAAATACCTGTATACAAATAACCTATTGCAATTCCAATTAATGGTCCAAATGTAAACATTCAAATAATTGCAAAGAATAATGTTAAAAAAACTGGAATTATTATTATAGGCATAATTGGTTGTATATATTGATGAATTTTTCATTTTGTATTAATCCATTGAACAGTATAACCCACACTCAAACCAAAAATAATTGCTCCAAAAATATTTAATGGTTGCATTACAGAATTTATTGAAACCATGCTACCATTTTGTCCTTCTACAAGGATATTTTGGAAATATCCTTGCCATACAAGTCCAGGATTATTACCGATCATAGTTAATATAAATGCAGGAGCTATTGCAGCTCGTCCTGCAATAGAATTAGCAATATATGCTCCTGCAATTGCCATCATAACAGAAAATCCAATATTAGAAAATTCGTTTAAATGTCACATAAATTTAATTCACCCTGTTGAATCCGCAGTTAATGTTACTTTTGCTGCATTAGCAATTCCTGCAACTATTGCAGAGGTTAGACCTGCAAAAACAATGAAAGGTATCATATAAGAAATACCTGCCATCAAATGTTGGACTATACTTTGTTTATTTTTATTTTTTACATCAAATGTTTTATTTTTACTATCATTTGTAAAAATAAAACCCTCTTTAATTGAATTTTGTAACTCCTGTTCAGCATTTCTTAAAGCCTTTTTTGTACTTACATGATAAATTTTTTTACCATTAAATCGACTTTTATCAACAGAAATATCAACAGCTAAAAAAACGATATCAGCTTGTTTAATATCTTCTTCTGTTAATTTAAATTCTTGACCTTTTTGACCTTGGGTTTCCATTTTTATATCTCATCCAAGATTTTGCCCCGCTTTTAATAATGCCTCTCTTGCCATGTATGTATGTGCAACACCAGTCGGACAAGCTGATATACCAACAACTCTAATTTTATTTTTAGTTAAATTTTCATTTTTAACTTTTTGACTTTTTAATTCAAAAGTATCTAAAATATCTGTCTTTGATTTTGAGTTTTTAATCCCTAATTTAAATTCCTCATTTAAAAGCTTTGTTGAGAATTCACTTAATATTGATAAATACTTATCATTTTCATTTTCTAAAACTATTAATGCAAATATATATTTTATTGGTTTTCCATCTAGAGAATCTCATTCAATTTCTTTTTCTAATTTTACAAATATACAAGCTGATTTATTTATTTCTTTTATTCTAGCATGAGGTATCGCAAATCCATCTTCAAATCCAGTTGTACCTTCAGTTTCACGATTTTTGAAACCAGTAACTAATGCTTCTTGATTTGAAACAATACCTAATTCAAAAGCTTTAGCAGAAATAAATTCAAAAACTTCTTTTTGTGTATTTAATTTTATATCCAAAAATATTTGATTTTTACTAAAAATATTTTTTTCCATCTTTTTTTTCTTTCTATGATTATAAATTTTTATAACCACTAATATGTTATAAAAAAAAAAAAAAAAACCAATATTTTTTTCCAAATAAATATAAATATTTAGAAAAAAATATTGTAAGTTTTATATAATGAAGTAATTCCATTCTCATTTATGAGAAAAAAGATAATAAGTATTAAAAATTATTTTTTAATAAAAAACTCTTTATTTCTCTTCCAGATCTATATTTAATATCCAAATTTTTACTAATTAATCTATGACATGGAATTAGCAATAAAATTGGATTCTTACTCATACAAGAAGCAATAAAACGCGTGTAATCACTCTTATTAATATCTTTTGCAAATTCTGAATATGTTTTATATTCCCCATATTTTAATTTACAAAGTTCTTTTAAAATATCTATTTGTTTATCTGTCAAATTTGGTAAAGATAACTCATCAAAATTTAATTCGAAATCTTCTCTATTCTCAAACTTTTTTAGATATTCAATATATTTAATAAATTCATCATTTTTTAAAACATTTCTTATTTTATAATTTTTGTAAAAATCATGAATATTGTCGCGTTCAAAACCAATATAACTCAACTTATTATTAATAATCCCTATTTTAACAACTTCCTTTTCAAACATTTTTATTTTAAAGATTTTAAGAACTTTTTCTTCCATCAATATCACCCATCTAAATTATATTTAAAAAACTCAACATCAGTTGAGTTTATCAATATATTTTAAAAGTTAATTATATTTTTATTTCAAATGAAATTTCTAAATATCTTTATCCTTTTCATTGTCTTTACTTTTATTATTATGCTTATTTTTTCTATTTTGAAGTTCACTTAAAAAGTCATCAATATCTTTTTGATCTTCATAAATACTTTGATCTATTTCATATTTTCTACCTTGCATTGCTTCTGCAATCATTGTTTGATATTCATTATTAGCTTTTGCAATTTTTTCTCTATCTAATTTAGGATTTAAACAAAGAATTACAATAATTGAAGCCGCTGTCATTAAAAGTGAAACAAAGAATAATCAAAATAATACTTTAGCCGCTGTCATATTAAACGAATCATTTATAACATTAATTAAATTTTTAAGTCCATCTTGATTTAATTTATATCATTCATCAAAATTAGCTTTTTCTCCTTGTTGTTTTGCAACATTAAAAAATGAACTAGTTAATTGTGATAATGGTACGTTTGAACCAAAAATCAATGAAAATCCTTTAATAAAACTAAATGACATCATAATCAGAAACATTGAAGGAATAATTAAATTCATTCCAGGAATAAGAAATTTTTGTCTATAAGTTTTTGGAGGTTGAAGAATTGTATAAATAGTTCATGTGATTACTAGTGTCATAATGATCATATATGTAATTCCCATAGACCCCGATTGCATTCCCAATGAATTTGCAAAAAGTCAAGCAGCATTATCTGCTTTTAATTTTTCTGCTAAAAACTCTTTTCATTGTTGATGAAATGCTGAAGTAAAGCCATCAATTTCATTTAAGTTATTATCGATTAGAAAAGGTTTTGCAACTTGAACAAAAATAGATAATGCCACAAACAATAGTGTAAAAACCCCAATTGAAATTGCCAATGACAATTTCAATCATTTTATATATTTTGGTTTACTACTATATGGATAAAACCTTGGATCTTGTGCAGGATGTAAAGGAACACTTCCCATAAAAGGATTTCCTTGTGCACTTTGTGCCCCTGCTATTTTTGAATAATCAGGTGTTTCTGTATTTGGTTTTTCTTTTTGTTTATCAACAATTTCTGGTTCAACATTACTTTTTTCACTTGTTTTTAAATATTTTTCTTTTAACTCTGCTGATATTTTTGAGTTTTCTTTAATAAACTCTTCTGTTAATTCAAAATTTTCATCTGTTAAAGAATCTCTTGATATTTGCAAATTATTAAAACAATATGTTTGCAAATAAGTAATATCACTTAATATTTCATCAATACTTTTATTATCTGGTTTTACAAATTTTATTTTTTCCTTCGTAATATTTACTAAAGACTTTCCAAAAATTGGTCCTCATTTTTTATCTTTAAAACTACAACTTTCATCTATTTCTAAAATTAATAAGTCATTAACTAATTCTATTACTTGATTCTTATAATCTAAGTTATTTAGTAATTCAACTCTTAGTTTTTCATTTTTTATTAAATTTGCTAATAAAAATATCGAACTTTGATATATCTTGTTAGCTTCCATTTTTTAACCTCTATTCTTATTAAACATCAAACATTTTTAGCAACTCAATCTCTGGAATAATTTTATTATCAAAAACCCCACTTTTTATATTTTTTTCAAGTAAATATAACAATTTAATTTTATCATTTATTTGTTTAATATTTAGTTTATTTTGCTCTAATAGTTTTGAAATACGATATGGATTTGCTCCCAAAATTGAAGCAATTTCTGAATTACTCATTCTTTCTTCTTTTAATAAAATAATATTTCTTAATGTAATCAAATTACTTGCTAATAATCCAAGAAATGAGAAAATATCATTATTTATTTCCATATAATTTGATCATTGTTTTAAAAAAGTTTTTATATCATTTGAAATAAAACAATTAGCAATTTGAAAACTATCAAAGTTATTATACTTTGATGTTATTTCATTTATTAAGCTCTTTGTTACTTTTTTTCGTAAACTAATTATTTTATTAATTTCATTTGTAAATACTTGCATGTCATTTGGTAATTTATCTAAAAATATTTCAATTGAATCTATATCAAATTCTATTTTCTCATTTTCTAATCTTTTGGTTACTATTTCTTTTTTTTGTATTAAATTAGGTTCCTCTAATTTTAACATCTTGCACTTTTCTTCTGTTAATTTTGCTATTTTTAATTTCTTTGAAAACTTCTCAGAATTTAAAGTCATTATTATTTCAACTTCACTACTATTATTTCTTAAAATTTGCTCTACATATTTAGAATCATAATCCTTATGAAGCTTAATTTTTGATTCATTAACAAATCAACAATCATTTATAACAATAATTTTCTTACTTGAAAAAATTGAATATGTAGTAATTTCTTCAATAATTTTTATAATTGAATCATCAATTAATGAATATTCAAAAATATCATATTCATTATCTATATTTGCTTTTTGACATAATTTGTCAATTTGCTTTTTAATTAAAAAATTATCATTAGAATATACAAAGAACATATTTATCACCTATTAAGTATAATTTACCACTAAAAATTAACAAAAAATATAATTTATTTTGAATTAGATATTTTTTTACTATATACTCTATTTGTATATAAATATCTTGTTTAGAGGGGTGAATTACAAACATGGCAAATATTAAATCACAAGAAAAACGTATTTTAACTAATGAAAAATCACGTTTAGCTAATAAAGCATTTAGAAGTTCAGTTAAAACTGCAATCAAAAAGGCTTTAGTTGCAAAACAAGAAGATTCTAAAGAAAAAGAAACTTTAATAAATGAAGCAATTAGTTTATTAGATAAATCAGTAACAAAAGGAATTTTTAAAGCTAATAAAGCTGCAAGAGAAAAATCAAGATTAATGAAATAATTAATTTAAAACTTCTTATAAAAGAAGTTTTTTTTGTACTTTAATCACTTTATTACTTTTAACTTTATATTTATAACTATCTCTAGAATTTGTAATATAAGTTTTACATTGATATTTTTTTAATGTTGCTATTGTCTCTTTACTTGGAAAGTCATACATTTTTGACTTATGCCCAGAGATAAAACATGTTTGAGGTTTTATTGTCTGAATAAATAATTCAGAACTACTAGTTTTACTACCATGATGAGCAACTTGAAGTAAATCAACTCCCCCTTTAATTATTTCTAGAAACTCTTTATTTTGCAATAATCTAGATTCTCTCTTTTTGGAAATATCTCCTGTAAATAATATTTTCTTATCTTTTACTTCTACTACTGAAACTTGAGAATTATCATTTTCATCCTTATTTTGAGTCTCAATAAAATTACTAATTTTTAAGCCCTTAAATTTAAAATTGAATTGATAATCATAATTGTAAAAAATATTTTGAATATTGTAGATAGTCTTTAAATCATCAATTTGATCATAGTGATCCTTATGGTTATGACTTATAAAAATAGCATCAATTTTTCTAACTCCATCATATACTAAATATTGCTGTAAACTTTTTTTACTAAAACCGCTTCCCTTTCCAGCATCAAATAAAATATTTTTACCTTTATATTGTAATAAGAAACTATTTCCATTCCCAACATTCAACATTGTCACTGAGGGACTTATTTTAGTGAATTGATTTGATTGAAAAAAATAAAAACCATTTAAAGTAAATAACATAATTAATATTCTTTGAATTTTTCTTTTATTAAACTTATACGTAGTTATAAGTTTAAACATTAAAAAATAAGTTATTAAAAAAAATATACTAAAGTGACCACATATTGTAAAGATATTAATATATTGAAAACTTTTAGAATATGAATAAAGAATTTGATAATTAAAATTTAGTAAATAACTAGAAAATGGAATTCAAAAAAATATAGATAAAATGAATGAAAAACTAATTAATGGAATTAAAAGTATTTCAAAAAATGAACTTAATCAATATATTTTATAATCAAAATATATTTGAACTGGAATGAATACTGCATTCACAATTAAAAAATTATAAAATATATTAGTAATTGGCTTTTTATCCTCATATTTTTTTATAAATAAAAAAACAATAATTGTAAAAATAAAACCTATATTAAATACAAATAATGGATTAACAAATAAACAAATAATTCAAATGATTGAAAATTTGGTTATTTTTGAAAATCTGAATTTTCAATTTTCTTCTATTCATCTTATTATCAAAAACATGCAAGTTTTTAAAAAAAATAAGGGAAAACTTAATAGTGCACAATAATATAAAACTAGAATTAAAACAATAATTTTATATTTTTTATATTTTTTTGAATTCTTAAACAATTTTTTACTAAAAAAACAACTGATAATATAGATATTAAAACCACTTAAATTAATTAAAAAACTTAAGGAATATGAAGTTAAAGTAGTATAAATTGGATCATTCGCTTTTTGCTGAAATAAGAATAGTTTAGTTAATTTGTTAGAAGAATTAATGAATTTATATAAATAAAATTGCACAAAATGATAATTTGTTTTCTCTATCTTTGGTTCTAGTATTCGAAATTTAACATTTTTATTAAGTAAATACGAACTAAAGTCAAACTCTCAAAAGTTCCCATAAACACTGACTTTTTCACTAACTCCATTAAGCCTAATAAACTCCCCTACTAATAACTCCTCTTCCCCTACTGGAATATAATAAAGAGTTGTTAACTGTTTTAATAAAATATATCCTTCTTTTACCTCTACTACTTTATAAATCTTAAAATTTAGTTTTTGATTGATGTCCAACTTATAGAATAATAGAAAAAACATTAAAAAAAGACTAACAATAATGAAATAAGGATAAGATTTATTTAATTTTCAAATAAAAGAAAGACAAGAAATTGTATAGATACTAATACATATATAAATATTTTCTATATCCCTACTTAAACATATTAAAACTATAACTAAAAAAACCTGAAATAAATAGTTCCTTCTAATAGATCAATTTTGGAATTGCTTTAGCATAAAACTGTGTATTAAAATTACTTCCTACATATATTTTTTTCAGCTGTTTCATACAATCATCATAGGAATTATCTATATCTAAAAGAATTTTGCTACTCTTTTTAGAAACATTTTCACTAACACCTCTTGTATAAAAAAAATCACTATCCACTTCAAATCTACTAGTTTTAATAACTTTAATATAATCTTTTGGATAAAACATAATTGTGTTATTTTTTTGTAAGTTATTATTAACATCAATTTCAAATATATTACTCAAATAATCTAAATTACTTATTTCCAAAAATTCTTTAGATTCATTTATATTTAAATCATTTTTTATTTTAACAGGCAATATATTTTCGTCTTCTAGAGTAATATCATATTTAACTTTTAAATATATATAACTTTCATTTTTTTCAATAATTTCAATTTTTACTGACTGTTCTAGATTAGTTATTAATAAAGTACTAATACCAACCATTAGTGAAAGTAAAAGTAACAAAATAAATCTTATTTTTTTCATAGACACCTCAAATATGTATATCGATTATAAAATGAAAAAAATGTAAAGATACAATAACAAACACACTTTTATTATTGTTAAAAATAACTTTATAAATGATAAAATTTTATTGATTATGGGGGAAAATAACAAATGTTTCAATTTACTTTAGTTGATATTATCGCATTAATTACTGGAATAATTAGTTTAATATTGGCAACTTTTATATCAATATGAATTTATAGGAAAGATGATTATAAAGATTTTTATAGAGAATTTAAGGAAAAGTACTTTTTCACTTTTAATAAAAATCTTTTAAAAGAAATGAATAACTATTTAAATAATAGTGAAAAAAATTCTAATGATATCGACTTAATAGAAAATGATTTAAATAAAATTTTATATTTTCTAAGTTTTTTAATTGAAAATAAAAAACTTATTAAGTCTATTTATAATAGATACAAAAAACATATAAAAACTCATTTAAAAAATCTTAAAACTAATTCTAGTCCCTTAAAGACAACTAAGTTTAAAAAACAAATTAGCTTAAATAAAATTCCGGATACTGAGATGGACTTTTTATCTAACTTTAAAGATAAAAAAATAAGTGAGATTTTTAATAACTATAATAAAATATATAATAATATATTTCAGGTTTTTATAGAAGAAATAACAAATCATGAAAAAATTAATCATACAATGGAAGTTTTAAATTTTTTATCAAAATCAGAACCAGATATTATCTTAACTATATTATGAATCTTTAAGTTATCAAATGCAGTAAGCGATTAAAAAAATGAAGAATATTCTTCATTTTTTTAATTTTTAATTTTTAATTCCCCTAATTTTTCAATTAATAATTTATGTTGTTTTTTATAATTAGAATACTTTTCTTTTTCAACTAAAACTTTATCTGCTGCAGCTCTTTTTAAAAAGTTTTCATTTGCTAACATTTTCTCACTTCTTTCAATTTCTTGTAAAAGTTCAGAAATTTTATCCTCAGTTTCTTGAATTGCTTTATCTCTATCAAAAAAATCTTCATTTGCAATATCTAAAAAATAGTCTTTAATAGCAATTGAAGTTAAATCTTTTTTTTGAATATTATTAATATTTAATTTACAATTAACTAATTTTTCAACAAAGAGATTAATATAATTAATTTCTTTTTCCATTTGTAATTTAAAGTTTGACTTCTTCAAATTTAAATGAATATTTAGAGAAATAGAATTTTTAATATTTTGAATAGCTCTAAATTCTCTTAAATTAGTTACTATTTCAAAAATATGATTAGTATTTGAAATCTCAAATTGATAATTTTCTTCTAATCACCTTTCTCTTAAAATTGAAGATTTTAACTCAAATGACTGATATATTTCTTCGCTAACAAAAGGCATAAATGGATGTAACATAATTAAAATATTTTTTAAAACATACCCTAATGTTGATTGACTAAATTCCTTTTCTTGCTTATTTAATAGATTATTTTCACTAATTTGAGCTTTTGAAAGTTCAATATATCATGAACAATAATCATCTCAAATAAAATTATAAAGAAGCTTTCCTGCAATTGTAAACTCATATTTATCAATTGCTTCTTTAACCATTTTTTTTGTTTCACTCAATCGATTTAAAATTCAAAAATCAATTTCATTATTACTTTTGTTAGATTTTAGTAATAAATTCTTAAATTGTTGATTAGTAGGGATTTTTTTAAGATTTAACATTACATATCTTGAAGCATTTCAAATTTTATTAATGAAATTTCAAGTACTAGTTAATTTTTCTTCACTATATCTTAAATCTTGACCAGGACTTGAATTAGTTAATAAGAAATATCTTAATGAATCAGCTCCATATTTTTCAATAACTTCCATTGGATCAACACCATTGCCTAAAGATTTAGACATTTTTCTTCCCTGCTCATCACGAATTAAACCATGAATTAAAACATCTTTAAAAGGTTTTGACTTCGTAAACTCTAAACTTTGAAAAATCATTCTTGCTACTCAAAAGAAAATAATATCATAACCTGTTACCATTGTTGATACTGGAAAATATCTTTTCATCATTTCTGATTGTTTTTTTTGATTTCAATTCATTGTTGCAAATGGTCAAAATGCACTCGAGAATCATGTATCCAAAACATCTGGATCACGTTCTCAATTTTCTATATCCTCTGGAGCATTTATACCCACGAATACTTCTTTTGTTTTTTTATGATATCAAGCTGGAATTTGATGACCTCATCATAATTGACGTGAAATAGTTCAATCATAAGTATTTTCCATTCATTTATTTAATGTTTCATTAAAACGATTTGGATAAAAATTAATTGCTTCTTTTGAATTTTGTAAATCTAAAACTTGTTTTGCTAAGGGTTTCATTTTTACAAATCATTGATCAGAGATGAAAGGTTCAACAATTGCATTACTTCTTTCTGAATAACCAACTTGATGAACAATATCTTCTTTTTTAAAGAAAGTCCCTTCTTTTGCTAATTTTTCAACTAATTGCTTTCTTGCTTCAAAACGATCCATCCCTTTAAACTCATTTGCTAATTCATTCATAGTTGCATCTTCGTTCATAACAACTATTTGCTTTAAATTATGTTTTAGACCTAATTCAAAGTCATTAGGGTCATGTGCTGGCGTACATTTCATTACCCCTGTTCCAAACTCAATTTCTACATATTTGTCGCTTATAATAGGTATTAAAGCCCTATTTGAGGGGTTTATAACTGTTTTTCCAATATATTTGCTATATCTTTCATCATTTGGATTTACAATTAAACAAACATCTCCAAACATTGTTTCTGGGCGTGTTGTAGCTACTTCTAAGAAGTCTTTCTTATTATCACTTAAAAAATATTTAAAATAATACATTGCTCCTTTAGTTTCTTTATAGATAACTTCAATATTAGAAAGTGCTGTTTTTTGTTTAGGATCTCAATTTATAATTCTTTTCCCTTTATAAATTAATTTATCTTCATACATTTTTACAAAAACATAGTTTACAATTTGATTTAATTCTTCTGAATATGTAAATTTTTCTTTAGAATAATCTAAACTTAATCCTAATTTTGCTCATTGCTCTCTAATAGTTAAAGCATACTCTTCTTTTCATTCTCAAACCCTGTCAATAAATTTATCTCTACCTAAATCATTTCTTAAAATTCCTTGTTCTCTCAATCGTTCTTCAACTTTTGCTTGAGTAGCTATTCCAGCATGATCCATTCCAGGTATTCAAACAGTATCAAAACCATTTAATTTTTTGAATCTTATTAATAAATCTTGTAATGAGCCATCTCAAGCGTGACCTAAGTGCAACTTTCCAGTTACATTTGGTGGAGGTATCACAATTGAATAAGCTGGTTTTTTAGACTTAATTTTTGGTTTAAATAATTTTTCTTCAAGTCATTTACTATATTTATCTTTTTCAACTTCTTTATGATTATATTTTTTATCTAATTCTTTCATATTTTCTCCTTTTAATTAAAAAAACCTATTTTTTAGTAATTAATAATTACTAAAAAATAGGAACGAGCTATTTAAAATAACACGCGGTACCATCCTAATTGATTGTTCTAAAGCAACCCACTCTTATATCTAATTTTATAACTTATACAACCTTCAATAATAGTAAATTCTAGTTCGCACCATACACTAGATCTCTGAAAATTACTTTTTATTTACTCCTTATAAGTTCTTACCTTTTTATTATATCAAAGCAAATAAAAAAAATAGCATAAAAATGCTATTCAATCACAAAAAACTCCGACACTAATTGTGATTTATTATTTAAATTATTTCATTCATATTTTTTTGCTTCATATAGTATTGAATATCTTCACTTGTTTTAACTAAATATTTTAAAAAGTTAAAGTTAAGAATTCTGGCTCATTAATGGACTTCTTAATTGTTTTTAATAATTTAGATTCTTTATGCTCTAATAAATTATATAAATTCAAAATTCTTTCATATTGAATTGCTTTTTCTTTTAGCTCTAATTCCATAATTATTTTTGCTAAATTTTCATTTGAATTTTCAATTTCTTCATGTTTTAAAGTTTTAAGAATTTTAGTAAAAGTACTATTAATGCTTTTTAATATCTTATTCATTGAAATTCAATAAGCAATATAAACAAATGTTAGAGCAAATAGTGAAAAAATTGATCCTATAAAAATTAGAGATAATACAAATGATATTTCTTTATTAATTTTGATAATTTTTTCAATTGATGAATACAATACGCTTTTTGGAATAGTAAATAATGGTCCCATTTCATCAAATATACTAACTGGTAAATTATTAATATTATTAATATTTGTTTCTAAATTCATTCCTTGAATAATTGTAAAAAGTATTAACGGTGAAACTAAGATAAATATTTTTAAAAAAGCAAAGAAATTTTTTTT
Source organism: Spiroplasma endosymbiont of Cantharis nigra (assembly GCF_964019925.1). Lineage (NCBI taxonomy): Bacteria > Bacillati > Mycoplasmatota > Mollicutes > Entomoplasmatales > Spiroplasmataceae > Spiroplasma > Spiroplasma endosymbiont of Cantharis nigra. The sequence continues at coordinate 455,536 of NZ_OZ026470.1, read as the reverse complement.
AATTAAGATTTTTTTAAATGATATAGCTGACATCTTTTTAAAATCAATTGTTGACATAAATTCATCATAATCATTAAAAAATTTTCATAATATTGAAACAATTGAAATTGTTCCTAAGAATAACTTAAGCATAATTAAAATTGTTGAATTAACATAATTAAATCTTAAATTATCAACAGAAGGAATAAATAAAAAAACTGCAAAAAGAGATATTATTGCTGAATATACTATTATATTATTTCAATCAATTTTTTTATAAATACTCTTTATTTTCATTAACTTACTCTCCTTTTAAATATTATAGGACTTTTTAATTAATAAATCAAACATTTATTTTTAAATTATTTTAATTTTATGAAAAAATAAAACTGTTTTTATTTAAAATATCAAAAGAAAATATTTAGATTTCTTAAATATCTAAGAAATCTAAGAATATATGATCATAGACTCTTTCAATTCAAAATAAGTTTTTTGCCTTTTTTCTTGAAAACTCAAGCATTGAACTTTCTTCAAGTAATTCATAATAATTACTTCAAATTGTTGTGTAATTTTCTAGAATTTTGTCATTTATTTTCTTAATTTCCAAAATTTCATTATTGCTTAAATCTTTTTTATTACTAAAAATGAATAAACCATTTTTAGAAGTTAACTCATTTTTTTTGAAAATCACATTTAAATAGTTTTCAGAAAATTTTGCATCTTTGAATAGAGATTCATTTGAAAAATACTGGGTTTTGATTAAATTTTTATATTTTGCATCAACATTATTATTAGATTGAGTTAATTTTTGAAATGAGTTTAAAAATGAAGGAAGCAACATTACATTTAGCATTGATTCTAATATAGCTGTTAAAAGCTTTTTATCACTCAAAATAGAGCTCAATTCATAATTTATAAATATTACTGTTATAAAATTAGAAAAGATTATATAAATTCAAAATCAAATTGGTGTAAATTCAATACTTCTTTGAGCCTTGAATTTATGATTTTCTAACTTCAGATTATAATCAAATAAGCAAATTAATTGAAAAAATTTAGATTTTGAAAATCAATTGATATAAGTAAATTTTAACAGTAAGTAAATACTTCCCCCAACAATTGAATATGACAAAGCATCCACTTGCTCTTTTATAAATAAATTTGTAATAAATAAAATCAAAGTTATTGAAAAAATAACTTGATCAAAAATAAAAGCAAATAAGCTCATTAAATTTGTTTTAAAAAAACTTCTAATTATTTTATTATGTTTTTTAAGTAAATTAAGACTGTTTTTTTGATTCCTCATTATTAATTTCCCCTTTATAATTATTAATTTTTAAAGCAACAAATAGATAAAGACTACCTAAACCAATTATTATTGTAAGAATAGCTATTATAGCTATAAACATTCAAGCAATTCCACTTAGTCCAGAAACTTGTTTATTATGAATTTCTAAGAAAAAGTATGGATATGCTCCCTTTTTACTTGCTAATATAGCATCTGAACCTACACTTCTATAAATTAATTCTCCTCTAACTAAAGAACAAATTAAATAGATAATTGGATAAATACACATTACTGTGAAATCTTTTTTGACAAATTCTTTGAAGTTAAAATTTAATTCTTGTTTCATTAATAATAAGTAATAAACAATTGTAGCTATTGGCACAATTGTGTGTAATACCATCTGCTCAACTCATCAAAATGGAGTTAAAATTAAATCATTTCCAGTCAATAATACCTGTGGAAGAAGCATTCCATTAAAAATTAAACCTGTAATTGTAATATAAGTTACAACACATAAAGAAATAGATCTTGATAAAAATTTAGTTTCACTTTCTTTATTATGATTAAAAAATGATATCATAAATCAAATTGCTACAAGTATATTTGATTGAATTGTAAAAAAACTAAAATAGTTAATAATATATCCTTGATAATCATAACCAACAAATTTTGCTGGGTCATTTGAATCTTTATCTCCTATATAAACAGCTCACTTTTTAAATTCTTGACCATCTATTTTATAGACTGAATCACCAATATTAATAATTCCTCGAATTAATCCTTGTAAAATAAAACCAATTATTAATAAAGCAATTGCTAATTTATATCAGATTTTTCAGTCCTTTAAATTTTTTTTAGTAATAAACATTTTTTCACTCTTTTCAACATATAAAGAAATTATAGACTATTTTATAAAATAATTCACTATTTTATATTTATTTATAGATCTAATATTTAAATAAAAAAATAAAAAAACACCTATAAATAAATACTAACAATATCAAGATTAACTCATGACTGTTATTTTTAATTTAGATGTTTAATAAAATTATATTTACTACTTTTTCAATTTTGTTATAAAGTTTCTTATATCATCAGTTGTTAAAAACTCATCACTATCAGAAACATTTCTATTTTCCTTTATTTTTTTCTTTTTGTTTTTCTTCTCTTCTTTTAAGACTTTTTTTGGTTCAGCAGTTTCTTGCACTGGAGCAGGAATTGGTGCTGGAGCTGGAGCTTGTACCTGTTGAATTATAACTTTTTGTTTTTTGTTTTTTTGTTGTTTTTCTAGAGCCTTTAATCTCTCCAATTTTTCTCTTATCTCTAATTCTTTAAGTTTCTGCTCTTCAAAACTTAATCTTTTTGGTTCTTCAATATTTTTTGTTTCGTAATCCATATTCATATTTAATGAATTATTATAATCTATACTACTAGGATTTGCACAATTTTCACATCCTAAACTTTGATTATTTCCATGATGATTGCAATTATAATTATTTGGTTTATTTACTATAAAATCAGTTGGATTTTGATGAATATTGTTATGCATTAAATTATTATGATCTTGTGTCATATCTTCTCCATAATTAAAAACTATTTCACCATAATTTACTAATGGAGTGTTATTAGGTTTTATTTTATTCATTCCTGAAAATGGTACAAATTCAGAAGTTCCAAATTCTGTTGTACCGTTATTTCTAATACCAAAATTTGGATTAGAAATATTATTAGAACGATTATTCATTAAATTTAAATTATTACAAAAATCCTGAGCTTCATCATAATTATAAAAACGATTAACTTCTGTCATATCAGGACTAACAACAAAAAATATTCCATCTTTTACTAATATGTAGTACATAATTATTCCTCCAAATTATTCAATCTTATTACTTTTAATAATAATATTATACACTAAAAAAGCCAATTTTTTATTCCATTCTTGTGATATGAATTAAATAAAAAAAATGTGGTCCTTAATTATTAATTAAATATTATCATAAAATTTAATTATACACAGTGAACTTTATAATGAATTTTTTAGCAGTTTAATCATCTTCATAAGCTAATGAAAGATCAATATGACAATAACCAAAGGGATTTTTTTCTAGATAATTTTGATGATATGCTTCTGCATCAAAAAAGTTTTTTACTTTTTCATTCTCAACAACTATTTTTTTTTCACTTTCGCTTTGTTTTTTTTCTAAAAATTGCTGAATTATTTTAAAATCTTCTTCATTATCTCAATAAATTCCAACTCTATATTGAGTCCCTACATCATTTCCTTGCTTATTTAAAGAATATGGATTAATTATTTTAAAATACTTTTCAAGTATCTTTTCCAAAGTTACTTGATTTTTATCATATTCCAATAAAATTGCTTCTGCATGATTTGTTTTTCCTGAACAAACTTGTTCATAAGTTGGATTTTGAATTTCTCCTTGACAATAACCTACTTTTGTTTTTGTTACACCCTTAATTAAATCAAAATAAGCTTGAACTCCTCAAAAGCATCCCCCTGCTAAGTATATTGTTTTCATATTATTTGATCTCCTTACTTATTATTATATTAAGTCTAGCAATTACTTTATAAAAAGCAAGTTTTTTATTAGAATTTGTTTTATAAAAAAATCATTATTTTTAAAATAATGATTTAATTTTATAATGGTAAATCTTTTTTTGTAAAAATTAAATATGAAGCAACATATAATCCAGTTCCAATAACTGCTAAAGCAATATATTCACCTAAATACTTTGAAACCTCACTTACGCTAGTAAAATCAATTGTAAATAAACTATTCAATGAAAAGTATTTTAGAAATTCTACTGAAGGAATTTGACTTGCAAAATAAAGTACATAAAAGATAATACTAATTCCTCCAGCCACAGACAATGAAGCTACAGATTTGTTGAAATAACAACTTGAAATAAATGCAATTGAACTAATTACATATAACATTAAAAATAAACCAAAAAAGTACATTGCAAATAATCCAAAATTAATTTCTCCACCTTTTCCCAAAGCTGAAATTGTTATAATAGTTGTTAAAAATTGAATAAAGATACTTATAAATAATGAGAAAATGAAAGTCCCACCTTTTGTTAAAATTACACTTTTTCTTGATTGATTAGTTGTTAATAAATTAACCATCGTTCCTTTATCGACTTCTCCAGCAACAATGGAATTACCACTTGTTAATAAATAAACTAACATTAATGAGTATGTAATTCCTGTTGAACTGACAACTAATCCTACTGTAGCCTCTTTTAATATGGTATTTCAAGTACCATTTCCTTGAGCAATCATTTCCTTAATTGAACTGTCATTAATCATTATAGAAAACGCTACAATAATTAAAATAACTGGTATTAGAGTTGAAAATAATCATAATCCAAGAGTCTTTCTCATAGTATCTTTAATTAGTTCAAAAGAAATCGCTCTTTCTTTTGTTGAAGATTTCAATATTATATTATCTAATGAATCTGCTACATCAGTTTCAATTTCATTTTGATAATATTTCATAAAATATTGTTCCAAATTTAATGGATGCTCTTTAATAAACTCAATTTTATTTTTTCCCATTTTGATAATAAAGTCATTGATATTTTTGTTATCAACAACTGCAAACAAAGTATTATCCTTGAAACTTTTAATAGTTCATTTTGATGATTCTACATCACTTTTAATTACTTTATCTTTAAATTTAATTTCATAAGTTTTTTCATCATTATATTGAATGTCTTTAATATTAATAGTTGAAATAATTTTTCCACGTTTAATAATTGAAACATAATCACAAGTTCTTTCAATTTCTGAAAAGATGTGTGAAGATAAAATAATCGCTTTACCTTCTTCTTTTGATTTTTGAACTAGTTTAACAAATTTTTCTTGCATTAAAGGATCTAATCCACTTGTTGGCTCATCTAGTACAATAATATCTGGATTGTGCATTCAAGCAATTACTAAAGCAACCTTTTGTTTCATCCCTTTAGACATTTTTTTTATTTTCATATTTGGATTAAATTCTCAATAATCAATATATTTTCTAACGTCATCTCAGTTAGTCATATTTCTTAATTTAAAAACTTGTTTTAAAAGATCAATTCCTGTCATTTGAATTGGAAAAGCTATTTCTCCTGGAACATATCCTAAATTTCTTTGAATTTTATTAGCATCAGTTCATGAATCATATTGAACTAAATCTTGAACTAAAGTTTGATCATCTTTAAAATTAGCATGATTTTCTAAATAAACATTTGAAGTTCCTGAATCAGATCTGATAAACCCCATTAAACTTCTAATAGTTGTTGATTTTCCAGCACCATTTGGCCCTAAATAACCAAAAACTTTACCATACTCTACACTAAAATTAATATCGAAAATTCCATAACCTGATTTAAATTTTTTATTTAAATCTTTTACAATAATTGCATTATTAGACATAAAAGTCCTCCTCTTTTTATATTTTTTACTTAACTTAATTTTAAAAATTAAAATGACTAATAACTGTCCTCATAAGCAATTTTAATCATAGCTAATTTCTCATTTCAATGTTTGTGGTAATTTTCTCACCCTATTTTTATTTTTAACTTCAAAATAAACAAGTTTTTTATCTTAAAATATAGTTTTTTGATCGCTAAAAATACTTTTCTTGCAAAACTTATAATACTTACCAAAATTTTCATGATAAACTTAAAGATTTTTATATTAATGCTAAAAACCTTTTCTTTTATAATATAAAATTTAAACATTTCTATTTTAATAAAAATATATAAAAATAAAGAAAAAGAAATTATTATTGGTAAAAGTATATTTCTAAAATTAAGTTCAATATTTGAAACACAAATATTTGAAACAATGTTTATTAAAAAATAGACATTAATAAGAATTAAAGTTAACTCTTTTATAGTGACTTTAATGCTATCATAATTTACTTGGTCATTTAATAGAGCATTATAATTACTTCTGTTAATAACTCATAATCTAACTTGAAAATTCAAGAAAATATATGAAGCTAAAATTACTATAAAAATACTTAAAACTAATTTTATTATTTCATCATTCAAATAAATAAAAGCAAAACAAAAAAAAGTTAATAATAAAATTAAAAATGAGTTCAATCTTAAATAGCTTCTTAAAATTTTCAATACATTCGCCTTCTTTTAAAATTAACTATATCACATTTATGGGTGTATTTTATTATAAAAAATTTTAAAATTTAATAATTTATTTTAACTATTTATTAAGAAAAATAAGTCATTAAATTTTAAAAAAAATATATAACTTTCAATAAATTAAATCCTATATAAACTTATATTTTTCAAAAAAATACTTAATTAAAAGCATAACTACTAGAATGTTTTTATTAATTTTCTTCTTTTTTTTCAGAAAATTTATCTATTTTATTAGAATAGACAAAGTAGAATAAACCTCAATCCAAAAAAGATTTTTTTGTTACCTTCTCTATTTCTACTCAATTTTTATTTGATTTAAGAAAAGTTAATCCACAAATAGTTGCAATTAATGTAAATCCAGCAATCAAAGAAGTTACTATTGCTAGACTTAGTCATAGTCAAGATACTTTTTGCATTAAAGTAATTACTAATAAAGTTATAAAAACTGATGTTAGTACTAAAGAAACTAAAAAAATAATAGCTGAGCATAATGCAACTTTATAGACACCCTGTTTAATATTTTTGATTCTATTTTCCATTTTGTCTCCTATTTATTGGTATCTTTTATAATTATAAACTATTGATTTAGATAAATTAAAATATTTTCTATAAAAATTGAAGTAAAAACTATTAATTATTATTCCTTTTAAAAGATAAAAAGGATTTAATTATTATTTATTAAAAGAAACTAAAAAAATACAAGATTTTCTAGTAAAAAGTCTTGTATTTTTAAAATAAATATTTAGTTTTTATCTTTTAAAGCTTCTAATGGATTTATCTTTTGTATATTTATTCATCCAATTGCAAAAGTTACTATATAAATTGTTGCAATAACAGCAAATACACTAAATGGTAATCACAGTGAGAAATTGACTGGTAAAACCCATGCTGTATTTAAAGCTAAGAAATCAGATATTATTACAAAGATATACCATCCTGTTATAAAACCAATAACATACATAATTAAAATTGGTGCAATATACATTCCTAAAATTTGTCTCACAACATAAGAATTTGAATATCCCAAGGTTTTCATTGTTGCAATAAATTGTTTATTTTCAAAAATAATTAGACTTGTTGTTAAAAGAATAATTGTTGTAGAAACAATTATAGCAATTATTATAAAGAATATCATAACTAAGTTTATAAGATCAGTAACTTGACTTAATATTTGTCTAGTTTGCTCCTTTGGTAACATTGTTGATAATGTCCCTATTCCATAACCTTGATTAAATTTTTCTGGATTAACTATTGTGCACTCATTTTGATAATTAAAAGGTAAATCTTCTCCTAAACAAGGAACATTAATGGTTTCAAAGCTACCGCTTAGCCCAACTGAACTAAAATCTCCAATTTTTGAAGATACTGAAAATCCTTGAGTTAAATCAACAATATTATTATCATAACTATATTTATAGTTAAAAATAGGATATAAATTTTCATAAAGTTGATTCATATTTCTTCAACTTGAACCAATTTCACTACTTTGTACATTATTTATAAAATCTTCATATGTTTTATTATGTTGATACACTTCCTGAATAAATTCCTCCAATATTGCTCCATCAATATTTTTTTCATTTTTCTTTGAAAATTCTTCTAATTGATATAAAGGGTTTCCTTTAGGATATTCTCTTGCAAATCAATTTTCAAAGTTATATTTTTTAACTTGATCATATTGCATTATTTTATTAGCATTTTCATTTGAAATTCAACCTTGTGGCTGACCATATCCATTTTGAACACCTGTAATTATAAATTGAGTATCATAATATTTTGAATTTATTTTAAGAGTTCCATCTTTATATTTTTCATAAACTTCAATTGGATTTGTAGCTTTATCAGCATAAGGAGCAGCTATTTTTATATCCCCAATTGTTGATGAATTAACCCCACCATCACTAGCTAAATTTGATAAATTATTTGCATATATACCTCCATTGGTATAATAACCATACGTTGATTGTGTTCTAAATTCCTTAGAAAAGTCCAATTTATTATTTTCTAATAAATTATGTCCATAATTTATATCATTCTTTAAAGTTAATTCTTTATCATTGCCCTCTAATGAAAGTAAATCTTTCAATACTTCTAAGGAGATAGTATCTCCTATTTTTTTATTTGTTTTCTTATAAAAGCTTTCATTAATACTTAAAGGAACTAAATTATTATCATTATTAAATAATGTATTAGTTAAATCTTTACCTCTCTTATTTTTTAATGAAACGAGATTTGTATCCGATTCAATACCAAAAATTTTTGCTTTTTCTAACTTACCATTCTTAGATAAAAAATTTGTATTAAGCATAGTTCCAATTTCATCTTTGTTATTATCATAAGGAACTAAATTAAAAGTAATATTATAATTTTGATTACTTTCAATTGCTGTTTTAATATATTCTTGAACAAAATATGGTGACCTTGTATAACCAGTTTGTAAAATAGCTAATCCCATTCTTCCATCCATACTAGAACCAAATCATAGCGTCAAGGCCTTATTTAATTCTTTTAGTTGTTCTTCATCTGTTGTTGAACGAATCTCATTCTCATTAATTTCTAATGGAGTTATAAACTTATCATTTCAATTAATTGTAAAGTCAGCAGTATACTGTTCATCAATTTTCATAATATTTTTTATCTCTTTATTTGAGTTTCAATATTTTTTTATTTTCTTACTTTTAAAAGCAAAATTTAATTTTTTTTCTGCTTTTGTTGAATTTATAAAGAATTCATTAGGTTGATTTCTATCAATCATTCCTTCATTATAAGTAAGTTTTAATCCATTAATATACTTACTATAAATTTGTAGCATTAATATTGAATAATTTTGCAAATCTTCTGCTGATGATGGCTCACTTAAATTTTTTATATCACCAATTAACTTTGTATAGTCTGGTCATTGAGCATGCAATTGTGATAGAGCAAGATCTCCAAGTGGACCGGATACATTTGCTTTATCTAAGTTTTGAAGTAATTTTGTTGACATATTTTTTCAATTTGAATATGATAACTCAGTTCAAAAGAATTTATTATCCTTAGCTATATCATATGTATAGTAATAAGGACTTATTTTACCTTCTAGAAGATCTGAATAAACTTTTTGTCAATTTATTATTTTGGTATTTTTATTTGCAATAGGGTCATAACCATCCACAGTTGGATATGCTGTTCAACCTTTTGTAAATCCTTTAGGTTTATTAAATCCTCCAACTCCACTTCCAACTCCACCATTTCTTATTAATAATTCATCTTTATATTGACCTCAACCCTCTTTTTCACTATCTCAATTTGGATTATATGTCCTTTGAAAAGATCAGGGGTTATTTGCAATGGGTTGACTATATTCAACCATATTTTCATAATTCATTCCATTAAAAGTAGCTGTCATATTATCTCTCATAACTTTTGGTGCCACAATAGTTGTTGTAAGCAAAGTTGCTGATAAAAGCATTGTAGCACTAACTCCTATTAATTTTCCTAAAGAAGTTGTAAGTAAAGCCGCTCTTAATCTTGGATTAAACTTTCTTTTTGAAAATAGTGATTTCATACTCATTGAAAATTTATTAATTATTTTATCATTTCCCCCATTTAAAAGAATTAATGCAGGTAATCTAATAGTTCAATAACCAATTATAAATGACAATAATGTAAGTCCAATTCATAAAGCTATAATACTAGTTGCAAAAGAAAATATATTAAATTGAAATTTTAAAAATGCTATATTAAAGTAGTTTGAAAAAATATTTATTATTAAACTTTCAATAAAAATAGAAATAATATAACCCATTAAAGCACCAAGAATTGAAACAATTAATGGAATTGCAATAAAATTATTAACAATTTGACGTTTTTTATAACCTAATGATTTTAAACAACCAATTTGTCTACTTTGTAATTCAACTTGCTTTTTAGTAGTTAAAATTGTTGTAAATCCAGCAATAGTGACAATAATTATTATTAAAGCAGTTGCTATTCCATTATATCCAGCCATAATAGAATTAAAAGTTGTGATTCTTGAAGAAAATTTATATAGGGAATCATTGGAATCATATATATATTTATCCTTTATTTTTATATTGGTTCAAGTTTTATATTCTTCTTCTAAAATATTTAAAAAATCATTATCTCTTTGAATTGATGATTTAATAGAAATATATGCCTCTCTATCATTTTCAGAAGTTACAACTACTTTTGCATTTGAAGCAATATATGGTGCCATATTTTTTTGTACCTGATTTTTTTGCATTAACTGACTATAATCAATTTCTGTAAAAGTGTATGAATAACTTTTATATCCCATTCATGATGGATCCATATATATTAAAACTTCGTTATTCATATTTGGAATTATTGTTGTTTGATCCATAATTGGCGTTGTAAAATCTACTGAAGTTCCAATACCAACAACTTCAAATCATAATTGATTTTGATAATTATTACTATTTAAAAATGTTTGAGCATCCGTCATATTTTCTAAATCTTTATTAAGTTGTTTTATCTCTAATGAATTACCCGTAGTATTTTTAATTAATAAATCCATTCCATATTTATCTGGATTTATTCTAATAATATCGCCAACTTTAATTCCATTTTTCTTAGCATAAGATTCACCAATAACAACTTCTTTTTTACCTTCATTGAATTTTCGACCCTTAGAAACTACAAGTTTATCAACACCATTATTTATATCAGAATTTATTTTTGAGATAACTTTAACTCTAATATCACCCTTTTTGCCATATAAACCCGATATTAACCTAGATTCAGTAAATGATACATCTAAATTATATTTAAGTGCTATTTGATTCATAATATATTGTTGATAAAGTATATCATCTTTAACAAGTTGCTCATGAGTTTGCCATTGTTTAATATCTTTAGCATTTTCATCTGGGTTTAATATTTTATCGTTTATATTGATATCTACAATATAATCTCTTAAATTTGATTGTGACCTTAACTGATTATAAGCTCCTGAAACTCTTGTTGAAGTTGCTCCTAATACAGATATAACTAAAGATACTAGCATAACTAAAAGTGATAAACCAATAATTTGTGACTTATTTTTTTTAGCGGACTTAAAAGAATTCTTTAGTAAAAGCCTAATTCCTTTCATATTTAGTTTCCTCCTATTTTTTAATAACCTTTATATGTACATTAAAAAATAAGTGATGGAGGAGTTACTCCTTTTTTAAATATTTTAAGATGAAAACTTTTTTTCCAATTAATAATCTGCTCTACAAAATTATTTTTTTCTAAAAAAGTTATAAAGTATAGTTCAAATTTTCGCAGTAATTCCTTTGTAAAATTAATATATTCTAAAGACACTAAGTTTGGTTGCATTATTTTTGAGATCACAAAAAATAATTTTTCAGTTATTTCAAATTTTATTTTTTTTCTTATTTTTTCAAATATGAAAAAATAAGAAACAAATAAACAAGTAGCAGAAATTATTATTGAAAAACCAATTATTAAGAAAAATTCTCAACTTTTTACAATTTGATTTGAGTTTAAAAAGTATTCTATTGCTTTGTATTCACTAGAAATAAAAATAGGAACAGTAATTAATATTAATTTAAAAAAATCATTTAAATAATTAAATCTTTTAATATAGTTAAAGGTTCTAAAATTAATAAAATTTTTTTTAATTTTATTAAAAATAACTATTGATTCAATTACAATTCAAAAGCATACTGATGTAATTATTATTGTATTTATTATTAATGTAAATTGAATAGCTATATAAAAAACCATTTTTTGAATTTTTAAAAAAAGCTGAAAAAAAATAATAATCAGATGTGTTAAAACCAATAGCATGTATAATTTTTTGACATTATTTTTTTTATAGTTACGCATACAAAACTCTCCATTTTTTTATATTGTTTATAGTTATATTTTAATAGAAAAATAACTTTTATAATTAATAAAAAATAAAAAAAACAATTATAAATAAATATTCATAATTGTTTTACTACTTTTTTATTATGCCATTAATTTAATTTCTGAAACTACTAATTTTTTATTTTTATATTTCATGGCAATATCAAATACTAATTCATTTGTTCCGTCATTTACAGTATATCTAAAATTATTTACAGATTTAATTTCAGTTTTAACTGTTAATTTTTTAAATAATTCTTCGGCTTGATTTTTTAAATCAGTTACTTCTTGATTACTTTCTTTTATTCATTTTGATAGAATATTACTCATTTTAGCAATCAATTCATCTTCATCATTTAGAATTTTAAATAATTGCTCAAAAACTGAGCCTTCCTTAAGTGATCCATCACTATTATAACCTAATATTTCAAACATATTATCAATGTCATTTAAAGCTTTTTCAAGTGTTGAATCTTTTGCAAAACGAGCCATTAATTCACCAAAATCAGAAAAGTTAATTGTTGATTTTGTAGTTGAACTAAATTCTATATTGAATTCATTCACAAGTTCTTTAATAGATTTATTTGTTAAAAAATTCATTGAACTTTCTTTAGCTTCATTAAATCTTTTTGCCGGTTCAATTGGATTTTGTTCATCTTCTGGTTGTGAAGTTTTTTCTTCGCCTAATAATCCTGATAAACTAATTTCATTCATAGGTTTTGACATTAAATCTCTGATAGAGAAATTAAAATTTTCATTAGTGTTATTTCATAAATAACCCATTCAATCTGATTTAAACTTTTTCCCTTCTCCTGAAACACTAGTAATTTTTTGCATTAATTCTTTAACAGGACTAGGAAGAATACCTGGCATTGTTACAAGAGCTCCAATTACAGTAGAAAATAAACTTCCTCCATAACTTGAATTTAAACCACCATTTATAATAGACCTTATCATTGAATTTACATATACTTTTGAAATGATTATATTAATAGATTCTTCTTTCATAGCTTTAACTCCAATTTTTGAAAGTAAACCCATTAATCCATCATTTACATTTTCTGTAAATTGTTTACCAATTGAAAAGTTTTTAGAATTTGTTGCAAATAAAATTCCAATATAATTCTTAAATACAACTCCTGATAGATCATCATTTACCATGTAATTTATCTTTTTAAATAATTGTTTAATATCAATTGAATTAGAATTAAAAATCTGATTTCTTTTTTCTTCAATCTTTTCTAAAGTTAATACTGAAGAAGTCATTTCCTCATAACTAAATTGTTCCATATAAACTACTAATGTTCTTATAAAACGAATAACTTCAGCAATAGAGTCAATATTGCTAATGAAATCTATTTTTAACTCAGCTGTACCACTCATTAAATTTGAGATATTGTCTGCTAAATTAGTTGTTGCACTATCAATATTTTGTTCTACATCTGCTTGAGTTTCATAAGACAATTTTGTTTCACTACCATTTAATAATTTATTAACTGCATTTGATAATCCTATCATACTTGAATCTAATGCTGTTTGATAACTCATATTTGCATATATTTTATTACTAAAAGCATTTTCCAAAAGTTTTAAATTATCTTGATTTAAAACTTTTCCTAAAGTTTTAAGTAAATCAGGAGAAATAATTGACCCTATCATTGAAGGATTACTTGCAACTACTCCTAATAATTGTTGTAAAGTTGTGGGATCTGATAATAGTGATAATATTGTAGGTAATGTATTTTTAACAATATCAACAATTCCTTCATCAGGTGCACTTGGATCTAGAACATAATCTTGATAAACATTATCAGATATTTTCAAGTCAGATGCTAATAAGTCATTTGTATTAAAATACTTATCTGCAACTTTATAAAACTTACCATTACCTTCTACACCTTCTGATTCATTAAAATCAGTTAGATTAAGTGTTTTTAAGTATTCATTTTTTACATTATTTTCCATCATATATTTTGAACTAAAATGTGTTTCACCATCAGATAATTCATTTTGATTTAAATAAAGTGATTTTGCATATTGAGACATTAATTTTGAGATTGTATCTTGTCTTTCTGCAGTTTCAAAGTTGTCTTCAACTTTATCAGGTTTTTCTTCTTCCTTTGCATTTTTATTTCCACACGCTACAACAGCTCCAATTGGCGAAGCCATTAATGTCATGGCTCCTATTAAACTTAATAATTTTTTCATTTTAAAATTCATCTCTTTTCTATTTTATTCTTCATTTCATTTTGATTCAATTTCATTAAAAATAATTTTTTTAGCAAATTTATGTCCATTTTTTGTTGGATGAACATAATCTAAGAAGAAAAAGTCTTCTTCTTTGCCCACATTTTCTGGTTTTACAGTTGCTTTTAATTCAAAATTAGTTAAATCAATTCCACTTAAATCTGGTGAGGTTGAATCACATAACTCTTCTGTAATATTTTTATTAGGTCCTGAGTTTTGAAATTCTTGTGTAATTTCACCAAATCTTGTATAAAGGTCAAAAAACAAAATTGAATCATTAAACATTTTATTAGCCTTTTTAATAATTTTTGAAATTTCATAATTAAAATCATCACCAATCATTTTAATTATTTCTTTATTAGTTTGATTAGCCTTATAATATCTTGGAATTAACGTCATATCTGGAGGAGATAAAAAAACCATTTTTTTAGCTCCATTATTTAGTAAAGTATAAAGAGCATTTTTAATATTTAATAAAGCACTCTGCATAATTTCTTCTCGCTTATTTGAGTTATTTAGATTATCTAATATTGCAAACATATCATTTCCACCTATTTCCACTAAAAATAAGTCATCCTCGTGAATTTTTTGTTGTTCTACAAGAGCTTGTGCTTGCTTATAAATCCCCGTATTTCCCAATAATAAAGCTGTTGCTCCTGATGAATCATATGCTGTTGCTCCTCCAACAGAATAATTTTTTCCTCATACTTTTTCTCCATTTAATTCAATATCAGGCTTATGAATTAAATTTGAAGATTTAAATTCTTCTTTTGAAAAGTTTAGTTCTTCATTTATCAGAGCGGCTGTTGTTAATCCATTACTAAATCCTCCAACATATTGTCCTGACATTTTAATTTCAATATTAAATTGATCTTTTCCAACAGTTTGCAAACCACCTTGATCACTCAATGAATCGCCTAGTGTAAAAAAGTTTGAAAAACCTTTATGGTTAGATTTATCGTCACTTGTATCTTTTGCAAATCTAGTATCAAATTGAGTTCCAATATTTTTATCGAAATCAAAATTAATTTCAGTTGCTGTTGGTATACATGATACTACTGCTGATGTAGAAACTGTTAGTAAACTAACTGACGAAAGAATTGCTAATAGTTTTTTCATACTTATTTATTTCCTTTCTTTAAATTGATTATTCAGATAGTTAAAAATGCTGTATAAATTGGTAAAACAATTCCTAAAAAAATAAAAAATATAATAATTCCAGTTCTTAGAACTTTTAAAGTCTCTGTAAAAAATGGATAAGATAATTCATCAAAAGTGACTTTTGTCTTTGACATATTATTTTCGTTTAACTCTTTATTTTTAAAAATACTATGTCCTAAAATATTCAAACCAAATTTTATATTTTCAATTTGTCTATTTAAAAATCAAACTTTATTATTTACTATCATTGTTCCTAAACTTTTTTCTACTTTAATTCCATTTAATCCAGGACCCTCATATTTCATTCAAGAATCATAAGTTTCTTGATTAATAATTGTTTGATCTCTTTTTGCTTGTTCATAAAATTGAGAAGAAAAAATTTCCTTTAATCCTCCATTTTTAAACATTCACTGAATTCCTGGATGAACATAACCATAACTTAAAAACTTTGTAGCAACTGCTTGATCAAATTTAATTAAGTCCATTCCTAATTCGTATAAATCAACATCTCTTTGATTTCTAATATCATCACCTCATCTTTTTTCAAATCATTCATTTGAAAAATTAATGTAGTCTTCTTTTTTAACAGCATAATTACTATCTTCATAATAATTGATTGTTGAAAGTGCATCACTTGTGTATGCACTTTTAATAGCTGTATTCATTACTTGTTCATAAACTACATCTTGACCATCAATTACATACATACCTTTAGGCATTATGATTTTTATTTGCTTTTCAATGCTATTAATAAACTTTTTTGATTCAATTCCTAATCCTGGAACAACCATCAAAAAACTAAATAGAAATAAAAAGCCAACTATCGATGATGAAATTATTATTTTCAATTTCAATTTCTCATTAAGAAAATTTTTGAATTTCTGTTTCATTTTGATAAACCCTTCTCTAAATTTCTTATCCCCTTTTAACTTAAAAAAATAAAATAACTCATAAAGTAAAGCTAATTATTTTTCCACCTAATTTTAATAAAAAAAAATATCTATTTAAAAATAGGCTTACAAAAAATATACTCCTTTAAAAAAGGTATAACAATTTATTGATGAGTATAATTTGACTTGACTTTTTTGAATTTTATCTATTTAAAAAAATAACATAAAAAATAACACTTATAAAAGTCCCATTTTAAAGGGTTATATAAGTGTTAAAAATCTATGATAAATTCAAAATTAAATTACATAAAAATATTTTATTAAAAATAAAATATTTTTATGTAATTTAACCTTTTTAACTCATTTTTCTTGATTTTTGTACTTAAATTGAGAAAACTTAAAAACTTTTTTAAAAATTAAAAAGTGTTAAATATTGCTTAATAGAACACTTTTTTCTAATTTATTTAATTGTACAATCAAATAAAAAAAACTCATTTAAAATAAATGAGTTTAGGAATTTTTAATAATTTTAGTACTAATTTGATTTTTTCTTACTTCTTCTCTTTTGTTTTTCTTTTTGAATATCAATTTCTACCAATTCTTGAGCTAAAATTCTATTTCTTCTTCAAGGATCTGGTCTATAATGATAAATTCCAAATGTTATTCCATCTAACAATAACATAAACAATACTGGAATAAGTGATATTGCAAGTGCTCCTAAAATTAGGTATCAATTGCTGCTATTGTAACTACTAATTGATGCAAGATTTAATATTTTCTCATTAAATCCAGGAATCATAATTACAGCTAAATTAACTAATACTGCTGACATACTTGCAATTCATAAAGGTTTATTAACTATTAAATTTACTTTTTTATCAGATTTTCAATTTGATAATTTTATAAAGTTTGCATAGAAACATGGAGCACAAGTTATTGTTACAAACATTGCAGTTCTTCCAAAATTTCCAATTTTAATTTTTTGTTCAACACTAAAATCATTACTTCTTAACGCTTGATGTCAGCTTAGGTTATAATTATCACCTAAAATTTCTTTTAAATAATCATCTGTTACAAACATCATTCCAAAATAGTATGCTCCAATTGAAGCAATTGTTGTAAATAAGATTATTTTAAATAAGGTATAACCTAAACCTTTAAATAATGAATTCTTACCTTTAACTGGCTTTATTTTCATTAAAGTTGGATCATTTGAACCCATACCCATTGATAAAGCAATAATTGATTCAACAATTAAATTCATTCATAAGATATTTGTAGCTTCTAATGGAGAAACTGTATTAATTACTGAAAGAATAAATATTGCTAAAACATTAGCTAAATTAACTCCAATAACAAAAGCAATTGCTCTTTTAATTTTTTGATAAACGTTTCTACCTTCATTAACACCTTTAATTATTGTTTCAAAGTTATCATCAGTTAAAATAATATCACTTGCTTGTTTAGCAACATCAGTTCCCGTAATTCCCATTGCAACACCAATATCAGCTTTACTTAAACTTGGTGCATCGTTAACCCCATCACCTGTCATTGAAACAATATTACCCTTTTGTTTTAAAGCATCCACAATTCTTACTTTATGTTCAGGATTTACTCTAGCAAATACTTTTATTTGTTCAATTACTCTTAATAACTGTTTGTCATCTAATTGATTTAAAGTATTACTACTCATAACTTCATATTCTGAATGTGCTAAATCTAAATCTCTTGCAATAGCAAGAGCAGTGACAGCATGATCACCTGTTATCATTACAACTTCAATTCCAGCCTCATGAGCTAATCTAACTGCATTAACTGCAGTTTCTCTAACAGGGTCTATCATTCCAACAGCACCTAAAAATACTAAATCTTGTTCCAAGTTATTTTTATCTTTTAATTTATCATAGTTTAAATGATATGCAAATGCTAAAACTCTTAAAGCATCTTTTGAAAGCTCTGTTGCTGCTTCTAATAACATTTTTTTATCTTCTTCTGTAATATTTCTTAAGACATTATCCACCATTATTTTGGTACATCTTTGCAATAATTGATCAATTGCACCTTTTGTAAAGGTTGTATTTACTTTGTTAATTTTATTAACAGTAGTCATCATTTTTCTTTCACTGTCAAAAGGCATTTCATCAATTCTTTGTCAAACATCACGTGAATCTTGTTCATCATAGCCTATTGTTTCAGCAAAATCGACAAGTGCCAACTCTGTTGGATCACCAATTCTTTCATTACCTTCTGTAACTGAATCATTACATAAAACTAATGCTTTTAAAAAGAGGTCCATATGTTTATCATTTTTCTCTTTAGCATATTCCTTTGAAGCAATAACTTTATTATCCATAATCATCTTTTTAACTGTCATTTTATTTTGAGTTAAAGTTCCCGTTTTATCAGTACAAATAAAATTAACATTACCCAAGGTTTCAACCGCCTGGAGTTTCTTAATAATAACATTTTGCTTAACCATTTTTTTAGTACTAATACTTAAAGTAATTGAAACAACTGCAGCTAAACATTCTGGAATAACTCCAATTGCTAATGTAATTGCCACCATTAAATAATTTGCTCATGCTTTTTGATCACCACTGAAAAATAATGTTGTAAAAATTAGAATCGCTAAAATAAAACTCAAACCACTTATTCAATAAGTAAAAGAATTTAATTTTTTTTCTAAAGGTGTTGATTCCTCTTCATTTTCATTAATTGATTTAGCAATTTTTCCAATTTCAGTTTCAACTCCAGTTCTAATAACTAATCCAATAGCTCTTCCTGATGTTGTAAAGGTTGACATAAATGCTATATTTTTCATATCAGCTAAAATTGTTGTTGATTCTTTTAAAGCTAAATGAGTCTTTTGAACAGGTACTGACTCACCTGTCAAAATTGATTCATCTATTGATAAGTCATTTGCTTCAATAATTCTTAACTCTGCTGGCACATATTTACCAGCTTCTAAAACAACAATATCACCTGGTACTAATTCTGATGCATCAATTTCTTGTTGCATATCATTTCTAATAACAACGGTTTTTGGTTTAGAAAGTGATTTCAAAGCATCCATTGACTTTCGTGCTTTAATTGTTTGTACCGTTTCTAAAATAGCATCAATTAAAACAATTGAAAAAATAACAATTGCATCAATAAATTCAGATGCTTCAATGTGACCCTTATTAGATATTATTGGTGCAATAATTGAAATAACTGCAGCACCCATTAATACTAATAAAATTGGCTCTACTAGAGTTTTTAAAAATATTAAATATCAAGGTGTAATTTTACCTTTTGGAAGTTCATTTTTCCCAAACTTTTGTTGTTTTTCTAAAACTTCTTCAGTAGTTAAACCCTTTTTGATATTTGTTTCTAATTTTTTTTCAAGTTCCTTATCAGAACTTAAGAGATTTTCATCCATATTTGTTTCCACTTCTTTTTTATATTTATATATAAAATTATAACAAAAATATAAAAAAATTTTATCAAATATTATATTTGATAAAATTATTTCTCATTTTTAAATATTAATCTTCAATTTGTATCCTTACTATATTTTTTTAAATTCTTTTCAAAAATATCTAATCTTTCCATAGTTCATATTTTGTCTGGAATATTAGAGGAACTAGATTTATGAGTTTCTCAAACCTTCTTAGAAAAATCTATTTTTTTATCTTGACAAAAAAGTGATAAAAAATACTCAAAACTTTGATTTTCAGGTATATTTATATGATGAATATTTCCCTTTGCTTTAATAAATAATTCTTCTAAACTCTTAATTATTTTTGACTTCAATAATAAAAATTTATTTATTATTTCTTTAACATCATTGTCTAGTAATAATAAAACACGATTAAATTTTTTAGGTTTTGCATAATGTGGTATTGAGAAAAGACTAGTTTTTAGTCTATCAATAACCTTTTCATTTTGATAATCTTTTAATTGAAATGAATGAAAAATAACATCTTTTCAATCAAGTTTTTCTAAAATTTCATCTTTTTGTCTTAATTTATTAAAAACATTTTTTTCTGTAACTGGTTCATATGATTCAAAGCATATAATTAAAAGCATAATCAATTTTATTCCTTATCAAATAATTCAAAAATTGTATCAGCTTTAAAGTTTTCAGGACCAGAACAAATAACTTCATCCAAATATTTATTTGCAAAATTAGTTGATAATCTAAGTGTTTTATTATTTTTACCCTCATTAAAAATTTTTATTTGATCAATTCAATTTGATACTTCCTGATTTTGAAGAATTAAATATAAACTATCTTGCCTAATTTCTTCTGCAATATATGGATTATGAAATGTTAATAAAAATACTGTATTTTCAAATAAATTAGACTTTATTAGTCTTAAGAAAATTCTTGTTAAATTTGGATGTCAAGAATTATCTATTTCATCAAATAAAAAGTATCAATAGTTTCTCTTATTTAATTTTAATAAATATAACCTAACAAACATTCCAATAATTTTTCAAGTACCTTCTGATATTGCATAATAAGGTATTAATTGATTATCATTTAAAATAAAATCAAAAGCAAAAGTTTTAGTTTGATTTTGAATTACTCTCTTTATTTCTACACCTTTAATTTTGGAATCAATATTTTTAGCTACTACTTCAATAAAATTTTTCATTTTATTTATAATTTCATCATTTGCTTCATTACTAAATAAGAAATCTGTAAACTCATTAATTCAAAATATCGATGATATCTGTGATGTAAAAAAGATTATTCCATTCATTAAATTTTTAAGCGAATCTGCAATTTTTTTTGTTTCTTCTTTTTTTTCTAATTTCGCTATATTATTATTTGAACTTGAGTTAATGAAATTTGAATAACTAATAAAATCAATATCATCATCAAATTCTTTTTTAAAAATATTTTCTCAAATCATATTTTTATTTTTAGTTTTTTTAATATCAACTTCTTCACTAAATTTAAAGTTATTTTTAATTTTAATTTGATGCTTAATAATAAATTCTTCATTAACTAACTCTAATTCAATTTTTAAATAATCACTATTTTTATTAAAATCATGTTTATTTAATGCAACAGTAATTGGATCTAAATTTCCAGTAAATGGATTAAATAATCCACTTTTAAGACCATTGACACCTTGTTCTAAAAAAACTCTATATAGTTTTAAAATTGTTAATATTGATGTTTTACCAGAAGCATTAGGTCCAATAAAACCTAAATGATTATTATAATGAAAAACACCATCTTGAGTTTTAAAGTCTCTTACTGATTCTTTAAAATTATATTTGTTTTTATTTGTTTCAAAATTAATTAATACTTCTTTTTCAAATGCTTTATAACCACTAAATTTTAATGATTTAATTAATGTTTTCATTTTTTTCATTCCTTACTATTAATATTATACTTATCTTTATTAAAAAAAAGCAATTAAATTGCTTCTTTTTAATAAATTTGTTGCTTTTTTAGCAAAGTTTCAAGTAAAAAGACATTAATATTATAAATTTTCATATATTGGAAATTTATCACATAAATCTTTAACTTGTTTACTTAACTCTTTTAAATTTTCTTCACTATGGTCTTTTAAAATACTTGCAATAATATTGCCAACTTGTTCAAATTCTTCTTCTTTAAAACCCCTTGTAGTCATTGCTGGAGTTCCTAATCTTATTCCAGAAGCATGCACTGGTTTTTCTTGATCAAATGGAATCATATTTTTATTTGAAACTATACCAATTGCTTCTAAAATACTTTCAGCTTCTTTTCCAGTAATTCCAATTGAATCTTTAACTTCAACAATTACTGTATGATTTTCTGTCCCATTAGCTACTAATCTTAGCCCATTTTTACTTAAAGTTTTTGCTAATTTTTTTGCATTAATTACAACTTGATTTGCATATTCTTTAAATTCTTGACTATCAGCTTCAAATAAGGCTTGGGTTTTACCTGCTATTTGATTTTCTAAAGGTCCTCCTTGCACTCCAGGAAAAACTGTTGAGTCAAGTTTCTTTGCAAATTTAGCCTTACAAAGAATTAACCCCCCTCTAGCTCCTCTTAAAGTTTTGTGAGTTGTTGTTGTTACAACATCTGCATATTCACAAGGATTTGGATGAACTCCACCTGCTACAAGTCCTGCAATGTGAGCCATATCAACCATAAAATAAGCTCCAATACTATCTGCAATTTCTTTAAATTTTTTAAAATCAATAATTTTTGTATAACTACTTGCTCCTGCAAGAATTAATTTTGGTTTATGTTTTTTTGCTAAATCGCTAATTTCTTTAAAATCAATTTCTTCTGTTTTCTTATTAACTTTATAAAAAACAAAGTTATATAATTGTCCAGAAAAGTTTATAGGATAACCATGTGTTAAATGACCACCAGCATCCAAACTCATTGAAAGTACAGTATCACCAGGTTTTATCAAAGTTCTATAAGCTGCTTCATTAGCTTGACTTCCAGAATGTGGTTGAATATTTGCATGATCAGCTTTAAATATTTTTTTTGCTAATTCTATTCCATAAGATTCTATTTCATCAATATAGCGACACCCACCATAATATCTTTTACCAGGATAACCCTCAGCATATTTATTTGTTAAAACAGAACCATTTAATTTTAAAATTGCTTCCGAAACATAGTTTTCTGATGCAATTAATTCAATATGACTTTGTTGACGCTTTAATTCATTTTTTAATGATTCTTCAATTATTGGATTCATTTTCATAGTTATTCTCCTTAAACTTTTATATATAAAAATAATACTAGATTTATTGTTTTTAATGTTCATTATTTTAAAGAAAAATAACTTTATATAATAATTTTAATTTTAATAATTATAGATTACTTTTTAATAATTTTTTTTCTGCTATTTTCTCATTGATTATCTCATTTAAATTGATATCTGGTATTTTATTATCTAATAAACCATAGTGAATTTGGACACTATTTATATTATTAAAAATAATTGCTTGAATATCTTTTTTTATGGCTTTATTAATGAATTTAGAGTTTGAAATATTTTTATTAATACCTTTATTAATTTTATCTATAGTTTGATTTAATTTCTCAAAATCAATAAGTTTATATTGATTTTCAATTACAATCTTTAATAAATTAATTTTATCAAGATTATCTATTTCATTATATTTCTTTATATAAAATTGCGCCTTTTCATATTTTTTATTAGCAACCAATTTTTTTCCTTTATTAATTATTTTCTCCTTTTTCATCTCTTCACTTGAAATTAAAGAATTTAGTTTTTCTTTTGATTTTAGTCATTTTTGAATATTTTTTTCTACAGATTTTATTAAGCTTAAAGTGTTTTTATCCAAAAGATTTAAATTTTCTTTCAGCTCTGTTTTCATTTTTTGAAGATCATTTTTATTTAAATTTAGTTCTAATAATGATATAGTAGTTATCTTTCTAAAGGTTTTAGTTAATAAGGTTTTTTCAGTTTCTCTTTCTTTATAACTTAACATACTGAAAAGTATTGCTAGAGAAATTGACATTGCACATGCTACTAGATAAATTAGACCATTTGATACTGGCGAAAGTTTTCCTTCACCATTATATATTGGATCAGAGAAGAAACCAATAGCTGAAAAAACTCCTAAACCACTTTGTGATCTTTGTGTTACACCCATAATATTTGCAAATGCCCCAGCTATAAATGCTGCACATACCCCTGAAACTAGAGGTCTCTTTTTAGGTAAGTTAATTCCATAAAGAATTGGTTCTGTAATACCAAGACATCCCGCTGGAAGCATACCAATTGCCTCTTTTTTTAGTTTTGCATTTTGAGTAATTATGATAACTCCAATTAATGCTCCAACTTGTGCTCAAATTGATATTGATGGACCTATTCCATATATACTTTGACCCCCATTTGAAATATGCTCTAACATTGAGATCATTCCTAACATAATATGTAAACCAAAAATAACAGTTATTTGTCACATAGCTGTAAATATACCAACTCCAATACCAATTGGTATTTGACCTAAGTAAAATGTTAATGCACCAAATAATGTTTCAAAGAAATTTCAAGCTATTCCATAACCAAAAAATGATAAAGGACTAACTACAAGAATAACAATAAATGGTCTAAACATTAATTCTAAAGCTACTGGAATTACTCTTTTTAATCAAGTATCTAATTTTTTTGCAGTATATATTGCACCAACAATTACAAATATTTTTGTATTCATTGTATTAATCCTTATTTTTGTTATTTCATCTAGCATAGGATTTCCAGTGTCAATGTTTCCAAAATCAAAGATTAAAAAATCATTTCCCATTCCTAAACGTCCTCCATCACCAAATAGTAAGGGTGAACAGAGAATAACACCAAGAGCAACTCCCATAAGTCCCTCTAATTTAAAATAATTAGCTGCAGAAACTGCAATAATTATTCCCATAAAATAAGTAGTTGACCTACCAACAATGAAAAGAATTATTCATCCAATTCCTGCTTCTGTTATTAAAACATCATTAGGTCCTGGACTTTTAAAGACAATATTGGGCATAATTCCTGCTTGCATTAAAATTGCTATAATTGCTTGAACCAAACCCGCTCCAACCATTATAGGAATTATTTTTGTCATAATGCCCGAAAGCATTGCTAACATTTTTCTAAAAAAAGTCTCTTTTTCACTATTAAGACCCATTGAAACATTTAAAGTGTGCTCTTCAGTATTTAACTTTACTATTTCATCTTTTAGTTTATAAACATCTTGACCAATTACAACTTGTAACTCGGGCCCATTTCAAACTACTCCCTTAACAAGTGGAGCTTTTTTGATTGCTTCAATATCAACTTTTTCTTTATTTTTAATATTAAATCTCAATCTTGTCATACAATTATATACTTCATTATAATTTCTCTTAGTTCCAACAAATTGATTAATTAATTTTGCTCCTTTTTCATATTTGTTTGAAACATTAAAAAATTCAACTGGGTCTGTTATTGTTTTCAAATCTTGATCTTCTTGTTTTTCTTTTAAGGTATAAGATATTTTACAAAGTAAATCTCCTTGTTTAACTTTACCTACTTTTAATTCTTTAATTGTATACTCAATTAAAGAATTAATTTCAAATACAATTGGTGTTTCTTTTGAAATATTTTTCTCTTTTAATAAATTTAAGTCGACTGTAAAAATATCATCATTTTTAAGAACTTTAGTTCCAACTTTTAATTTTGTAGAAAAACCTTTACCATTAAGCGATACTGTATCCATTCCACAGTGAATTAAAAATTGTAAACCTTCAACATCAAAACCATATGCATGATACGTATCAAATATCATAGTAACTCTTGCTTTATCAAAAAAAGCTTTAAAATTATTTGATTCTGGAATAACAACTATTCCATCGCCTAACATGCGATCAGCAAACATTGAATCATTACACTCTTGAATTTTTTTTACTTCACCATCAACTGGTGAATATAAATTAATTTCCATTTACTTTCCCTCCTATTAGTAATATTTCCATAAATAAATATAAAATGTAATATTTTTTCCAAAATGAAAATACTTTCAATAAGTGAAAGTATTTTCAAGACATATCTAAATTTTCCTTTTTTTAAAAAATAACTCTATAATTGATGTTTTAAATTCCTATCTTTTAGATTTATTATAAATAAATCTAAATTAATTTTTTGCTCCTTATTTTTTAATAAATCATAGTGAATTTGAAGACTATTTAAATTATTAAAAATGATTGCATTCAGTTCATTATGAATATTCTTATTAAGAGAAGTTGATTTTAAAATTTCTTCTACAACTTTTTTTTCAATTTTTGAAATTCGAGAGTTTAATTTCTCAAAATCTATTTTTTTAAATAATTCTTTACTTTCTTGATCTAACGTATTTATTTTTTGAGAATTATCAATATTATTATATTTTTTTATATAGATTTTTGCTAAATCAAATTTTGATTTACTTATTAAATTCTTACCTTTTAATATTATTTTTTCTTTCTTTAATTCGCTTTTTTCAATTAGACTATTTGTTTTTTCTTTTAGTTTTAATCATGTTTGAATATTTTTCTCACTAGCTTTTATTAATTTTAAAGTCTCTTTATCTAAAATTGTTGAAACTTTATTTAACTTTTCTTTTAAAGAAATAACATCTTGTTTATTTAAACCTAGTTCCAATTTAGTTGAAATAATCAGATTTTTAATTGTCTTATTTAACAATGTTTTTTCACTTGTTCTTTCTTTATAAGACATCATACTAAAAGCAATAGCCAATGAAATTGATATTATACATGCTAATAAATAAAATGAACCATTTTCAATTGGACTAATTGCTCCTTTTCCACCTAATTGAGGCTCTGCAAAAAAACCAATTAACTCGAATACCCCAATCCCAGTATTTGCTCTTTTAGTTACATTTAAAAGACTGGCAAATGCTCCTGCTATAAATGAAGCTGCTACTCCTGGAAATTAATGGTCTTTTTTTTGGTAAATTTATTCCATATAGAATTGGTTCTGTAATACCAAGAAATCCAGCAGGAAGCATTCCAATTGCCTCCTTTTTTAATTTTGCATTTTGAGTAATTAAGATAACTCCAATTAAAGCACCAACTTGAGATCATACTGAAATTGAACCAGCAATACCATAAACACTTTGTCCCCCATTTGCTAAATGGTCAATCATTGATATGATGCCAAGTACCATATGTAATCCAAATATTACTGCTACTTGTCACATAGCAACAAATATACCAACTCCAACTCCTAAAGGAATTTTTCCCATATAAAATATTAATGAACCAAATAAAGTTTCAAAAAAATTTCAAATAATTCCATAGCCAAAAAATGTTAAAGGACAAATTAATATAATTACAATAAATGGTCTAAACATTAATTCTAAAGCTACTGGAATTACTGTTTTTAATCAAGTATCCAATTTTTTTGCTGTATATATGGCAGCTATAATAACAAATATTTTAGTATTCATTGTATTAACTCTTATTTTTGTTATTTCATCTAGGATAGGATTTCCAGTATTAATGTTTCCAAAGTCAAAGATTAAAAAATCATTTCCCATCCCTAAACGACCTCCATCACCAAAAAGTAATGGTGAACAGAGAATAACACCAAGAGAAACTCCCATAAGTCCTTCCAATTTAAAATAATTAGCTGCAGAAACTGCAATCATTATTCCCATAAAATAGTTACTAGAAACACCTATAATGAATAAAATAACTCAACCAATGCCTGCTTTTGTTATTAATATTCCCTCTTGTTGTATTTCATTAAAAATAATATTGGGCATTACATTGGTTTGAATTAAAATAGCAATAATTGCTTGAATCAAACCTGTCCCCACCATTATTGGAATTATTTTAACCATAATTCCCGATAGCATTGCTAACAATTTTCTTATAAAAGATACATTTTCATTTTTATAAACTAATTTATTTTTAATTGCTATTGAATAATCGTTTAGTTTTATTACTTCGTCTTTTACTTTATAGACATCTTGCCCAATTACAATTTGCAATTCAGAGCCATTTCAAACAATTCCCTTAACTAGATTAACTTGCTTAAGTTTTTCAATATCGACTAAGTTTTTATTTTTTATTTTAAATCTTAATCTTGTCATACAATTATATATCTCTTCATAATTAGAATTGCCACCTACTAATTGATTAATCAATTTTGCAGCATTTTCATATTTATTAGAAAAATTAAAAAACTCTTTTGGATCTATAGAGGATTCTAATTTTTTTTTTTTTTTTGATTTCTAGGAAAAAAATTATATGTTATTGTACAAACTAAATCTCCTTGTTTAACATTACCAATTTTTAAATTATTTATTTTATATTCACTTAAATCATTAATATCAAAAACAATAGCTGTTTCCTTTGATAAATTATTTTTTTCTAAATAGTTTAAATCTACTTTAAAAAGACTATCGCTTTTATTAACTATATCCCCGATTTTTAATTTTGTAGAAAATGCAATTCCCTTTAAGGCAATTGTATCCATTCCAACATTAACCAAAAAATCTAAGTCTTCAATATTAAAACCATAAGCATGGTATGCTTTAAAAACCATAGTCACTGTTGCTTTATCACTAAAACCATTAAAATTATCCAATGCTGGCATTATAATAAAACCATCACCTAGCATTTTTTTAGCAAACATTTCATTGCTACATTCTTTTAATTCTTTAATTTCACCATCAACTGGTGAATATAAATTAATTTCCATTCTTTTCCTCCTCATTGTAATATTTTCATAATTTGATATAAAAGTTAATGACTTTTTGCTAAGAGGAAAATACTTTTAAATCTGGAAAGTTTCAAAAAAAATTGAAACAAAAATATAAAAAGTTTCAAAAAAACATTGAAATAAAAATATAAAAAGAAAAAGAATGTTATTCTTTAAACTAAAATAACATTCTTTTTTTAAATTTCACTTGTATTCATAAATTTTTTAAATCAATTAAATGATTTTTTCTTAAATCTATTACCTGTACCTTTATGGTAATCATCATAGTCAACATATATTAAACCATAACGCTTTGACATTTCATTTGAACCAGCACTAACAACATCTATTGGAGTTCACATTGTATAACCAAATAAATTTACTCCATCTTTAATTGCTAAACTCATTTGTTCAAAGTGTCTTGCCAAATAATCAATTCGATAATCATCTTCAACAGTATTTTTATTATTTAATTTTTCTAACATCCCAATCCCATTTTCTGAAATAAATAATGGAACATGATATCTATCTCATAATTGATTTAAAGTATATCTTAAACCAATAGGATCAATTTGTCATCCTCATTCTGTTGCTTCTAAGAATGGATTTTTTCCAAGTTTCATTAAATTACCCTCAGTTAATTCACCTTCTTCTTTTGCTATAGTACTTGACATATAATAGCTAAATGTAATAAATTCCACTGGATTATTTTTCAATAATTCATCATCTCCTGGTTCTTTTATAATTTTGATATTGTTATCTTTAAAATATTTTATTGAATATCAAGGATATTCACCCTTAATCATTACATCATAATAAAATAATTTTTTCATTAATTCTTTTTGTTGATTTTCAAATACATTAACTGGATTACAATCCAAAGCATAGGTTGTTGAATTAGCAACCATACATCCAACTTGAATATTTTTAAATTTTTTAGAATACTCAACCACTTTTGCTTGAGCAATAAACTGATTGTGTAAATCTTGATAAGATTCATTAATTTTTTCAAATGTTGTTTTATTTCCACTTTTATCTTCTACAAAAAAAGCTGAAATTAAAACTGCTAAATTTATTTCATTAAATGGTAATCAATATTTAACATATTCATTGAATTCATCAATAAGAACTTTTGCATATTTAAAATACATATCAATTACTTTTCTATTTTTTCATCCTCCATAATTTTGCATTATTGGAAATGGTGTATCAAAGTGATTTATTGTAACCATCACTTCTAATCCTTGAACTTTACATTC
Source organism: Spiroplasma endosymbiont of Cantharis nigra (assembly GCF_964019925.1). Taxonomy (NCBI): domain Bacteria; kingdom Bacillati; phylum Mycoplasmatota; class Mollicutes; order Entomoplasmatales; family Spiroplasmataceae; genus Spiroplasma; species Spiroplasma endosymbiont of Cantharis nigra. The sequence continues at coordinate 425,445 of NZ_OZ026470.1, read as the reverse complement.
TTTAAATACATTTCTATAAAATTCTAATCCCTTTTGGTTTGGTTCCTTCTCATCACCATTTGGAAATATTCTTCCTCAAGCAACTGACATTCTAAAAATTTTTAATCCTGCTTCTTTAAACAAAGCAATATCTTCTTTATATCTATGATAAAAATCTATTCCATATCTTTTTGGATAATGTAATCCTTTTTTATTTTCAATTGAATCTAGTAAATCTTTTTTAGTTAATTTTCTTGTTACAGATAAATCTTTTCTATCTTTTAATTCCATAAAAGGAATCATTTCAAGAATAGATAAAGATTTTCCATCAACATCATATGCTCCTTCTATTTGCGAAGCTGCAGTAGCTCCACCCCAAAGAAAGTTTTTTGGGAACTCCAATTTTTTTGCCATTATATATTTTCTCCATTTTTCTCTATTAAATCTTTATATCAAAAGAAGCTATCTTTTCTAATTCTTTTCATATCTTTTTTATCAAACTCATCTCTATTAACGTAAACAAAACCATAACGTTTTGAAATTCCTTCATGAGTTGAAACTAAATCAATTGCACTTCAAGGCATATAACCTATCATTTCAACTCCATCTGCAATAGCTTCGCTCATTGCTTTAATATGTTTTTGATAATATTCAATTCGATAGTCATCATGAATTTTTTCATCATCAGTTAGTACCTCTCTAGCTCCAATTCCATTTTCTGTTATCATAATTGGTAATTGATATCTGTCATAAACTTCTCTTAAAGTATTTCTAAAACCAATAGAGTCAATTTCTCAACCAAAGTGTGTAGCTTCTAAATTTTTATTTTTTACAGTTTTACCTATCCCAGGAATTATGAAACCAGATTGCTGGTCACCAAGACTCTCTAGCGAATTTTTACTATTTTTACTGCTTGCATATTCAACAGTTATTGTTGAATAATAATTAAAAGCGATAAAGTCTGGTTTAGAGTTTTTTAAAATTTCCCTCTCCTCATTTGTAATAATTATTTCTTCATTTATTAATTTTAAGAAGTTTTTAAATCAAGCTCCATACTCTCCACGACAAACAATATCCAAAAATATTCAATTTCTCATTTGATCAAAATTTAGTTTTGCCAAATGATCTTGAGGTTTATTTGAATTTGCATAAACCGAAGATATATTTGGTGCTGGTCCAATTTTTGCATGAGGTAACATTTTTTTACATAATCTAATTGCCTTAGCTTGTGCAACATTTAAATTATGCATAATTTGTCATTTTGTACTTTTAGACTTTTCTGAAATAACTCCAATTGCTTGACCAACAAAAGCAAACATATTTAATTCATTAATTGTTAATCAATACTTAACTTTTGATCCATAATTTTCAAAAAGTACTTTTGAATATAATTCAAATATATTTGAAAATTCACTACTATCCAATCCGCCTATTTCTTCAATGAAAGATGGTGAATCAAAATGAAATATAGTAATAATTGGCTCAATATTATATTTTATAAGTTCATCAATTAAATCACTATAAAATTTAATACCCTCAGGGTTTATATCTCCTTTAATATTTTTAATTATTCTAGGTCAAGAGATAGAAAATCTATAAGATTTAAATCCCATTTCCGCCATTAAAGCAATATCTTCTTTTCAATGATTATAATGATCTGAAGCAACTTTAAATCCTGTAATTCCTTTTGGATAACTTTTTCTTTCATCAAACTTATCCATTATCGATGGTACCTTTCCTCCTTCATTTATAGCTCCCTCAAATTGATAGGCACTACTTGAAGCTCCTCATAAAAAATTTTTAGGAAATTTCTTCATTTTATTTTTCCTCCTTGTTTAATAAATATAATCCACCATAGCATGCCGCTTGGTTTTTTAAGATTGATACATCAAATTTATTTTCAAGATTTTCGCAAGAGTAAAATAATTTTTCTTGCCAATAAAAATCTTTATGTTTAATAATTTTTCTTTAATTAAACTAATAAACTGTTTATTAAAACTAATCCCTCCACCAGGAGTGATTAAATCAAAATCTAATGGAAAATCAAATTTATTATTAGTTTTGTTAAATGAGAAGTAAAGTCCTCCATCATTTCAACTAATGTTTTATCATTTTGATTAAATAGTTCAAAAAAATTTTTACCCGTTATTTTTTTTCTAGTTTTAATAAAATATTTAATTAAGTCAATATCTTTTATTGCAGACTGAGTTAATAATTTTTTATTTTTAGAATCAATAGTCCCCGGTAATACAATAGATAAATTAAATTCCTTTGTTTCCTTATTTAAGAAATCTGATATCTGATCTAATATATTTATAAATGGTGTTTGAAAATCTTCTAAGCTATTAATTTCTGATTTTTTATACACAGAAGAAAAGTTTTTAAATAAAATATTTTTTTAAAAATAATACACTTTGTTGATGTTCCACCAATATCAAAACAATAATTAAACATTTAGATTCACCTTCTCCTTATTTAGAGAGTTACTATTTTTTATATAATAAATTTTTTCATTTAAATTAATTTTTGGTATCTTATTTTCTAATAACCCATAATAAATTTGAACACTATTTAAATTATTAAATATTATTGGCTCTAATTCATTTATATTTTCTTTTTTTATAAAATTTGATTTTTCTAATTTTTCTAAAATTAATTTTTTTAATTTTGAAATATTTTTATTTAATTTTTCTAACTCAATTACTTTATATTGATTATCAATTTTTATTTTTAATAAATTTATTTTCTCAGAATTATCAATTGAGTTATATTTCTGCATATAAATATTTGCTAAATCAAATTTCTTTTTACTAATTAAATTCTTACCTTTAATTATTATTTTTTCTTTTTCAATTTCTTCTTTTTCAATTATAGTACTCAATTTAATTTTATATCTTAATCAAGTTTGAATATTTTTTTCAATAGTTTTAATAAAATTAATAGCTTCTTTATCTAAAAGATTATTAACTTCATCTAACTCTTTTTTTAATTTTGTTGTGTCTTCTTTATTTAAATTTAATTCTAATATTGTTAATAACTTTAATTTACTAATTGTTTTATTTAATAAGGTTTTTTCTGTTTCTCTTTCTTTATAAGATAACATACTGAAAAGTATTGCACTTGATACTGCTAATAAACTAGCTAATAAATAAAATGAACCATTGATAGCAGGATTAAGTTTTCCAGTACCTCCATAAATTGGATCTGAGAAGAAACCAATTGCTTCAAATACTCCAATTCCACTTTGTGCTCTTTGTGTAACTCCAATAATATTTGCAAAGGCTCCAGCAATAAAAGCTGCACATACCCCTGAAATTAATGGTCTTTTTTTAGGTAAATTAATTCCATAAAGAATTGGTTCTGTAATACCAAGTAATCCAGCTGGAAGCATACCTATTCCTTGTTTCTTTAATTTAGCATTTTGAGTAATTAATATTACTCCAATCAATGCTCCAACTTGAGATCATACTGAAATTGAACCAGCAATACCATATACTGTTTGACCACCTGTTGCTGGAGACAAACGGTCAAGAAAGGAAATTAATCCCAACATTAAATGTAAACCAAAAATAACTGCTACTTGCCACATTGATACAAATATACCAACTCCAATTCCTAAAGGAATTTTTCCGATATAGAACATTAATGCTCCAAATAAAGTTTCAATAAAGTTTCAAGCAATTCCATAACCAAAAAATGATAACGGAACAATCAAAATAATGATAATAAACGGTCTAAACATTAGTTCCAATGCAACTGGAATTACTTTTTTTAATCAAATATCTAATTTTTTAGCTGTATATATTGCACCTACAATAACAAAGACCTTTGTACTCATGGCATTAATCTTTATTTTAGTTATTTGATCTAACATAGGATTTCCAGTATTAATATTTCCTAAATCTAATAAAAGAAAATCATTTCCTATACCAAGACTGCCACCATCTCCAAACATTAAAGGACAACAAAGAATAAGTCCAAGCGCTATACCCATTAAACTATCTAATTTAAAATAATTAGCTGCAGAAACTGCAATCATTATTCCCATAAAATAGGTTGTTGTTTTTGCCATTGCAAATAAGACTATTCACCCTATTGCAGCATCTTTAAATAAAACATCATTTATTCCTGAATTTTCACTTAATTTAAAGACAATATTGGGCATTATTTCTGCTTGCATTAAAATAGCCATAACAGCTTGAATTAAACCAACTCCGACCATTACAGGAATTATTTTGACCATAATTCCTGAAAACATTGATAAAAACTTTCTTCCTAAAGAAACTTTTGAACTATTAAGTCCTATTGAAGCTTTTATTGCCAAGGATTGATTGTTAAGTTTTATAACCTCCTCCTTTAATTTATAAACATCTTGGCCAATAACAATTTGCAATTCATTACCATTTCAAACAGTACCTTTAACAAGCTCTAATCTCTTTATTTCATCAATATTTACTTGTTCCTTATTTTTAATGCTAAACCTAAGTCTTGTCATGCAATTGTATACTTCATTATAATTTGATTGATTACCGATAAACTTATTAATTAACTTAGCATTTTTTTCATACTTGTTTGATACACTAAAGAATTCAACAGCATCTGTCTTACTATTTACATTTGTTTCTTTAATTTCTGATTTAAACTCATAATTAATTGTACAAATTAACTCACCTTGTTTTACTTTTCCTAATTTTAAATTATTTATTTGATAATCAGCTAAATCACTCATTTCAAATACTATTGGGGTTTCACTTAATAATTTCTTTTTTTTCAATAAATTTAAATCAACACTAAAAATATCACTTTTTCTAGATATTTTATCTCCAACTTTTAAATTAGTAGTGAATCCCTCTCCATTTAATGCTACTGTATCCATTCCACAATGAATTAAAAACTTTAATCCATCAACATCAAAACCGTATGCATGATATGTGTCAAATATCATTGTGACTGTTGCTTTATCAAAAAAAGCTTTAAAGTCATTTGATTCTGGAATAATAACAAATCCATCACCTAACATACGATCTGCAAACATTGAATCTGAACAATCTTGGATGCCCTTTATTTCACCATCAACTGGTGCATATAAATTTAAATTCATATATTTCCCCCTTACAGTAATATTTTCCACTAAAATGATTTAAAGAAAATATTTTCTCCATAAAAAGAAAATACTTTCTATTTTAGAAAGTATTTTGGATGTATTCATATATATATAGAAACAACATTTCTAAAGCTATATTTCTATAGATAGATTTTGATTTATCAAATTGATAATTGATCAACATTTTATCTGTAAAAATTATATCTAATTTTATTTCCTGACTATTTGTTGTAATAAGAAATTTATTGTTTTTTTCATTTGCTTCTTTTTCATACTTTCTCATTAGAGAACCATTATTACTTGAACAAATAATTAAAATTTCAACTTCCTTTTCACCATTTTTTATTAAATTATTTTTATATTCTGAAGAACATACTCTAACAATTTTATTCATATTATCAAATAAATCTAATATATAAGAACTTGCATGTTTAATTTGATTTGAGGCATATAAATTTATTATTTTTGCCCCCTTAATTGCTTGTGCAATATTTTCAATAAAAGAATTATTTTCTATAATTCATTTTTGAATAGAATCAAATCTTTCTAAAGAGCTAACCTTATTTACATTCTCAGCTCAACCATAATGATTATATTCATTTTTTAAAGTAAAAATTAATTCTCGATAACCAGTACAACCAATTTTTTGAGAAAATTTTGTTATAGTTGACAGTGAGACATAACATTGCTTTCCAAGTTCTTCTTGATTTTTAAAATCACCATTTGTGAAGTTATCTATAATTTGGTTTGCAATACTTTTAAAATTAGTATCATCAACTGATTCACTTAATTTTATTAATTTGTTAATTACTGACATAGTTTTACCCTTTTTCTACTAATTAAAATTATATATTTCAATAAAAAAAAGTAAATATAATATTTACTTATATAAATATTTTTTTATTAAAATTCACTTGTTTCAATAAATTCTTTAAATCAACTAAAGGACTTTTTCTTATATCGTTTTCCACTACCATTATGATAATCATCATAGTCAACATATATTAAACCATAACGTTTAGACATTTCATTTGTAGAAAGACTAACTACATCTATTGGAGTCCACATAGTATAACCAAAGACATCTACTCCATCAAGAATTGCTTCATTTATTTGAATAAAATGTTCTTTTAGATAATCTATTCGATAATTATCATTCACTGTATTATTCGCATCCAATTTTTCAACAACACCAATTCCATTTTCTGAAATAAATAATGGTAATTGATATCGATCTCATAATTCATTTAATGTAATTCTCAACCCAATAGGATCAATTTGTCATCCTCATTCTGTGGAGTTTAAAAATTTATTTTTACCTCCGATTATTAAATTTCCTGAATTATTATCTTGAGTATTTTTTGATACAGTTGAAGTCATATAATAACTAAATGTAATATAATCAACAGTATTTTCTTTAATTACTTTTAATTCTTCTTCTGTAATATTGATTTCTATTTTTCTTTCTCTAAAGTATCTCTTTGAATATGTTGGATATATTCCCTTTGCCACAACATCATAATAAAAATATCTATTCATTTGTTGAGTTAGTAAATTTTCTAAGATATTAATTGGATTACAATCACTTGAGTATGTAGTTATATTAGCAATCATACAGCCCATCTTAATATTTTTTGAAATATTTTTTGATAATTCAATCACTTTTGCTTGAGCAAAAAATTGATTATGTAAGCCTTGATATGATGCATTTAAAAACTCATGTTCAGTTTTATAATCTTCTCTAAAAATACCTAATCCCGTAATTGGTGATAGCGTTGCCACATTTATTTCATTAAAAGGTAATCAATATTTAACTAAATCTTTATATTCTTCCATTATAGTACTAGCAAACTTAATGTATAAATCTATAACTTTTTTATTTGATCACCCATTATAATTTTTAGCAATTGAGTATGGAATATCATAATGTTGAATTGTAAGCATTATTTCCATTCCACTTTTTTTACATTCTTCAAATACTTTTCTGTAAAACTCTATGCCTTCTTGATTTGGTTTATTTTCATCTCCATTAGGATAAATTCTTGATCAAGAAATTGACATTCTGAATATTTTCATCCCAGCTTCTTTAAACAAAGCAATATCTTCTTTATACTTATGGTAAAAATCTATACCATATCTTTTTGGATAATGAAGTTTATTAACATTTTCAATTGACTTTTCATATTCTTTTTTAGAATAATTATTTATTTCTTCAATACTTTTTCTATTTAAATTAGGATTAAAAGGTCTCATTTCAGCTAAAGTTAAAGACTTACCACTTGAGTTATAAGCACCTTCTATTTGAGAAGCAGAAGTTGCTCCGCCTCATAAAAAGTTTTTTCTTACAAATTTCATTATTTTTTCTCCTATGTAAGTATTTTGTATCAATTTTAGTTAAAAATAAATAGTAAGTTATATTTTTTATAGTACTTTATAAAATGTAAAGTAATTTTCTATTATAAATATTTTAATTATTAATAAATTATTCTATATCATTGTAATTTATATTTTTAAAAATCTTTATAACTTTTTAAAAATATAAAAAAATAGCATATGTAGTACTATTTGTCTTGATGACAATTGTGAATTATCTAATGAATAATCTATTATCATTTTTTTTGTAAATTTTAAATTTATCTTATCAATTTGTTTTTCTGAAGCAATAATAAAGTTAGTATAATCTGCGTCATAAGCTTTATAAAAATTGTCAATAAGTGTATCATTATCCCTACCAGTTAATATTAATAAATTAAAACCTTTTTCATTATTAACTTTTGCTTTAAATCTAAACTCATTATTTAAAACTGTAACATTTTTTCCATATTCAATTAAGATATTTGCAAAGTACTTTGAAGACTCAAATGCTTGATAAGAAGAATAAATATTGATAAAACTACTCTCCTTAATTTTTTTACAAATACTATTTATAAAATCTTCATTATAAGAAATTCATTTTTCAATTAATTGAAAAATTTCAAATGTATCTGACCTTTCAATCTGTTCATAATCAAGTTTTTTTCATTCTGTTTTCATTTTAAAGTTTAATTCTCTAAAACCTGAAAAACCCATTTTTTTAGAAAACTTGGTAATAGTTGAAATTGATACAAAAGTTTGTGCTGCTAATTCCTCTTGGGAACAGAATATACCTCTTTCAGCATTATCCAATATTTTTTTAGCTATTATTTTAAAAGTGGTATCATCAAATTCTTTACTAATAATTTCCAATTTCTCAAATACATACTTCATTATCATTACCTTTTAAATTTTCATTCTTTCTTATATATTTAATGATAATTATAAAAAAAAAAAAAAAAACATTTAAATTTAAATAAAAAATGTTTTTTAAGTTTAAAGTAAATTAAAATATTTTTTTACATCAATTAATCGTTGATTTGAACTTCCCCTATATAGAATATTAGGGTCATATAACTCTTTTACAAATCTACCATCTACTAATGTATCTATTTCAAGTAATAATTTGTACATAGAATATTCTTTCTCATTAGAATTATCTTTTTTTGCTATTATTTCTTCTATAGTAAAACCTGTATATAGTCATATATTTAAACCAGTTTCTTTTTTTAGTTTTTTTACAAAAGGTAACAATTCAATTGCACTAAACATTGGATCTCCACCACTAAAAGTAATTCCATTTAATAATGAATTTGATTTAATTTCTGAGATAATTTCTTTTTCATATTCTTTGTCAAAGTCTTTTCCTATTCTGAAATTTCAACTCAAAAGATTATGGCAACCATAACAAGCATGCAAGCATCCAGCAATATAAATAGAGTATCTAATTCCAGGACCATCACTTATTGTTTCTTTAAAAATTTTAAGTATTTTCATTAATTTTTAATTTTATGCTTTACTCTTTCTGATTCTTCAGCCTGCTTTCCTTTATTTCAACACTCTAAGTCTCCAACTAAATATCCTGTAATTCTTCTAGTTCTTGAAATTTCTTTACTATTACACATTTGACAATATAAGGGAATTAAAGAAGTATAATTACATTTTTTGCATCTATCTACAGGATGATTTAAACTTCCATAATTTGTTCCATGAATTCGCATTGCATTAATTATAGAAAGAACAGCATGTAAGTTTTTTTTAGCTTCACCATCTAATTCAACATAACTTATGTTACCAGCCAAAGTTAATAGGTGATATTCTGCTTCTCTTTTAATTTTTTCAATAGCACTAATATTATAATAAACTGGAATATGATTTGAATTTGTAAAGTATTCCCTGTCAGTAACTCCAGATACTAAGCCAAAAACTTTTCTAGTTTGCTTTGCCATTCTACCTGCAACTGACTCTGCTGGTGTTGCTATAACTCCGAAATTTAAGTGAGTTTTTTCTTTTCATATAAGTGAAACATTGTTAATAACTTCTATAATTTCTAATCCAAATTTTTGTGCTTCGTCATTTTCACCATGGTGGAAGTTTAACAGTGCTTTTAATGCTTCTGCCAAACCAACAAATCCAATTGTTAACGTTCCTTGCTTAAAAACATCTTCTACAAAATCTTGTGATTTTAAATTAATTCCCCCAGATAAAATATTATTGCTCATTAGAAATGGAAATTCTTTTGCAATAGCTGTTATTTGATAATCATATCGAATTTTTAATTGATTGCAAATTTCTTGACTATAATATTTAACCCTTTCTAAAAATAATGTTTTTATTTTTGAAGAATTAATTTTAGAGTAATTAATTATTTCATTTTTAAAAAAACCTTCTTTTTCTAAAAGTTCTAATGCTATATAAGGTAAATTTAATGAAGTAAAACTTAAATTCCCTCGCCCAACTGATGTTTTCTCACCATTAATATTTTCAAAAACTCTTGTACGACATCCCATTGTTGCTGGTTCATAATATCAAGATTTACTATCATTTTCATTTCATAACTGATGTTGATTATATTTTTGATCTAAAAACATAAAATTTGGAAATAATCTTTTACCCGTTGTTTTAATTGCTTCTAAAAATAAATCAAAGTTTTTGACATTTCAAATATTACTTTCATTGAATCATTCTTCCTGACTTTGATTCATTGCTTTTTTGTAATCTTCTTCTTGAAAGTTTACTAAATCCTTAACTTTAAAAATAACTATTGGAAAAATTGAGGTTTCACCATTTCCTAATCCTTTTTCTAAAGCTTTAAATAATGATTTTGTAACTTGTCTTCCCTCATTTGAAGTATCAGTTCCTAAATTTATTGAAGAAAAAACAACTTGATTGCCCCCTCTTGAATGTTGAGTATTTAGATTATAAATAAAACCTTCCATTGCTTGATTAGTTTCTCTAATTGTCTCTTTAATTGTTAATTGATTTATTTTATCAAAATCTTTTTGGGAGATATTAATTTTTGGTAAATATAAATTAAGCATTTCTCTTTTTAAATTTTTAAACTTTATACTTTCATCTTTCTTTATATCATTTATTTTATTTTTATCAAAATCTATGTTTAAAAAAAATAAGAAGTTCTTTAATTTTTCTAAAAGAATTTTTCTAAAAGTTTTATTTACTCCTGGAGCCATAAAATAATCAAAAGCTGGAATTGATTGTCCTCCATGCATTTCATTTTGCGCCGTTTGAAAAATAATTGATGCTAACTCAGCATATACGCCAATTGATTGAGGTTCTTTAATCAAACCATTTTTTGTTTTAAAACCATTATTAAATATTTCCTCAATATTATATTGAACACAAGTTGCTGATTTTGTAGCATAATAATCCAAATCATGAATATGAATTAATGAACTTTTATGTAACTCTGCATGCTTTAACTTAACTAAATTTTCCAATGCAAAATTTTTTGCTGATATTGAAGCAAATTTCATCATTTTACCACTTGGTGTATCACCATTCATATTTGCATTTTCATTTTTAATATCATTATTTATTGTTGAAATTACTTGATTAAATTCTATAGTAATATTTTTACAAGAACTTTTATTTTCTTTCATATAATATACCCCTTTTAAATATATATCATTTTTAAAATTTAAAAACTAAACTTTTTTGTTTAGTTGTGAGTTAATACTCTCAAATAAAAATAAAAAATCAACTTATAGAAAAAAGTTGAAAATAAAATAAATAATATAAACACTTTTATACTTTCAATTTATATAAAAAAATAATAAATTTTATAGTATAAACTATTAAATGAAAAAAACCTCATATTAAATAAGGTTTCTAATCAATAATATATTTAAATTTTGATAAATTACTCTTTTATTAATTTGGCTAAAATACCATAACATCCAGCCTTATTTTCTAAATTACTTTTTATTATATTTATATTTTCAATTGGAGAAAAATTTTTAAATAAAATAATATAATTATCAGCTTTTTTAATTATCGTATCCAAAAATTTACTATTAGAACTTATTCCCCCTCCAATAGTTATTGCTTCAAAATCCATCAAAAAATTTAAAGAAACTAAATACTTAGTTAAGCTTGTTGTTCATATATCAAAAACTTTAACAGCTATTGGTTCATTTTCTTCAACTAGTTTCATAAATGATTTACCATCAGTTATTTTTTTCATTCTAAAATTATTTTTTGCTTTAGCTGTTACAACATCTTCAATTTCTGAAAGTTCTCCTAATTCAATTGAGTCCGCATATCTTTTTAAATTTGCACCTGTTGAAGTACTTTGAACAACTAAATTAATGTTCTCAGAATCAAAATTTGCAAATAGCTTTGATAATTCACCAGCTCCTCCTTTAAAACCTTTGTAAATTTTACCATCAATAATAATTCCTCCACCAAGACCTGTTCCAACAGTTACATGAAGCATATTTTTGTATTTTTGCTTTTGACCAAAATAATATTCTCCATAAGCTGCAGCCTTGGCATCATTTTCTATTTCAAATACTTCTATATTTTTTAAGTCACTAAAAAAATCTTTTAAATTAATTTCTTTAATATTTGTTAATGCAGATTCAGATAATATTTTATAATTAATTGAATCAATAATTCCAGGAATACTAATTCCTAAATTTATTTTAATATCTTTTGGTAAATCATTTTTTATTAAACTAAAAACATAGTTTGCATCTAATTGTCATGCATTTGGTTTTTTAGTATCATCATAAGAAATTATATCCTCTGATATTATTTTATTGTTATGATCCATAACAATTTTTTTGGTACTTAATCCTCCAATATCATATAAGTAATTTATATTTTTCATAAACTAATTGTCCTATCTTTCTCAAATACTATTTAATTATTTTGTTAATTTTTTATTTAAATTATTTTCCTGTGAGATTTTTTTTATAATACTATTTAAAGTAATTTTAGTATCAACTGGTTTTTGTAATTTATAAGTTATTTTTAAATCATTTAAAGCATTTTTATATAGTAATTTTATTGAATAAAGATTATCTTCTGATAAGTAATCTTCTAATAATTTAAAATTACTTAGTACTACATTTTCTTTAGTCTTAATAAGTTCATCTAATCATTTTAATTTATCAGTCATTTTGATATCTAACTGCTGGATTTTATTTTGTAGTGTTTCTTTTTTCTTTAAAAAATAAATATCTTTATGTTTTTCCATAATTGTTTTAGCTTTTAAAGGTTTATTTTTATTAATCAAATTACATCCTTGTTGAAATAATCTATCCTTAATTTTATTTTCTTTATCAAAAATAATCTCTAATTCAATTTTATATTTTAAACTTTCAATTAATAATTTTTCAAGTTTTTTAATTTTAATAATTTCTTCTTTTGTAAAAAAGTTTTCTTCTGCTCTTAAAATATTTGTTACTTTTAGTTTGTCTTCAGAAGTTAAATTAAAATTTGATAAGTTAATTATTTTAATAACTTTTGCATTATTTTTTTTAAGAATATTATTTTCAAGAACTCTTTCTTTATACATAAATATTGTAAACATTAATGCTAATCCAGTTGCCATCACACAGCATAATATATTATATAGACCATTCAAAGTATTGGGTACTAACTCAACAGTTACAATTTCTGGATTTATTGGGTTTGAGAAAAATCCAAAGAAGGAAAATACTCCTAAACCCGTATTAACTCTTTGTGAAACACTTAATATATTACTGAAACAACCCGCAAAGAATGCTCCTAGAGTTCCTGCAATGAAAGGTCTTACTTTAGGTAAGTTAATTCCATAAACAATTGGAGCAGGCACACCAAAGAAACCAGTAATTACAGTTGAACGAGCTTCTCTTTTAGTTGCACTATTTTTAGAAATAAGGATAACTGCAATAACAGCTCCTACTTGTCCTCATACAGAAAATTCTGCACCAGGTGTTAAGTAACTAACCCCATCTGTTAATACCTGCATTTGTGAAATTTGAGCAACTGCTGAGTGCATACCTACTATAACTAAGGGCTGTCAAATTAAAGCATAAATACCAGTACCAATTCCAAGTGGAGTTTTAGTAACAAACCTCAAACCAACACCAATTAATTGCTCAAAAATATATCAAATCGGTCCAATAATAAAGAATGTTATTAGAGCTGCAATTAATAATGTTAAAGCTGACTTTAGAATTAATTCTAAAGATTTTGGCACTCATGTTATAATTCAGTTTTCAATTTTCTTTGTAGTTAAAACTGCTAATATTACAACAATTACCCTTGCTCCTTGAGGCATTACTTTTATTGAAGAAAGACCATATCAAATAGAATCATCAGGACTTATTCCAGTTTTAAATAAATCTCAACTATAACCAAATCCTATTGGTCCCCCATCTCCAAATATTAAAGGACTACCTAAAATTAAACCAATCGACAATCCTAAGAATATATTTAATTTAAAATATTTTGCAGCACTTATTCCTGCTAATATACCTATAAATCTCAAAGGCGTATTAGCTATTACATATAACATTGCTCACATTACATTTGTATCTCTAATATATTCTTGACCTGGTTTCAATCCTGTTTCTGGTATTTTTAAAACTATATCTGGCATTAACTTTGTTATTTGTAATATACCAACAAATGCCATTATAATTCCAGCTCCAATTAATATTGGAATTAATGGAATCATGATTGAAGAAAGAGCAACTAACATTCTCTTTCCAAGAGACATTTTTCTATTTGCCAACAAATCGAATTCTCCAGAATCTTCCAGTTTTTTTAAACCTGTATATAATTTATAAACACTTTTGCCTAAAATTAATTGCAGTTCATTATTTTTTCAAACAACTCCCTTTACTTGTTTGATTTTTTGAAGTGAATCAATATCTACAAGAGTTTTATCCTTTATTTTAAATCTAAGACGAGTTGAACAATTGTAAGAATTACTATAATTTGCTTTTCTTCCAACAAGTTCAATTATTTGTCTTGCAATCAGTTCTCAATTTGAACTAGTTTTAAAGTATTCATCAGCTTTAATATCTTTTTCACTTTCTAAAATTGATTCAAAAGTACCTATTAGGTCATTTTTTTTAACCTTTGTTGCTCCTGCAAAATAAGGTTGAAAAATTCAATTCATTTTATTAGATTCATCATTAATTAAAACAGCAATATTAGTATTTTTATGGACTACTTTTAAATAATCTACATTTACTTCTGCTAATTTCTCAAAGTTTTTTATTTTTTCATTTTGCTCTTTTGCAATATTAAAATATTTACTATCTTCTTTTTTAAAGTCAAGACACATATTTATCATAATAGAAGAATCCAAATTTTCCTGCTTTAAAAATAAACCATGTTTTGTTTCAAAAACCAAATCAATATTAGCATTTTCAATTGGATTATGAATTTCATTAGATGTAGCAGATATGAAATAACCTGTTCCTAATAAATTATTTTTAAAAACATTATCATCAATATTTTCTATTATGTCTATAACACCATCGCAAATAGCATATACATTTAAAACTTTTTTGTGCATAAATAATTCCTTTCAAAGTTTTATTTATTATAGGAATATTAATCTATTTTTAATGCCTCTTCTGTTAAACCAATTCTTTCATAAACCTCTGGAGGTGTATCAACAGATTTCATTTTTTTAATTAATTTTTTAATCATCATTAATTCAATTTTTTTATCTTTTAATGGATTTAATTGCTTTGGATCTTTTTCTAAGTCAAATAATAAATCCCCATATTTAAATGAATTTGGTGTCATAGGAAATTCTTGTAAATTATATTTCATCATTGGCATTCCATTTGAATATCGTGTTCCCTTTACATACTCCATATTATTTAAAAAGAAACTTGGTAAGAACCCCTTCATAAAATTAAAATTTAAAGTATACTGAGTATTTGGGAAATTTGCTTCACTTTTAGATGCTTTCATAAAAACATATTTTCCATCATATATATTTACATGACCACCATTATTTCCAAATAAAATTTCTTTGTGATTGTTCTGATCTTTTTTTAGAGCTTCATAAATTGAATTTCCATCTTGATCAAAATTATTTTCCAACTTGAAATAATCCAATAAAGTTGGAGCTATATCAATTGTTTGACATAACTTGTCAAATCTTTTTCCATCCATATTTGAAAATTCTGGAATGTGTAAAAAGAATGGCGTATGAATTAATTCATCATATCAAGGTGCTGCTGTTTTACCAACAAAGTTATGTTCACCAGTTAAGAACCCATGATCTGTATTTACAATTAACATTGTGTCTTTTCATAAATCATTTTCATCAAAGTAATCTAAAATTTTTCCTAAATAAACATCTATCATTGAAATTAATGCAGCATATTCTATTTGAAGTTTCTTAACTGTTTCTGCATCTTTTTCTTCATCATAGTGACTATATTTAGGTCAATTAGGAATATTGTCTGTATATTTGGCATCATAAATATCTCGATATTTTTGAGGAGTTACAAACGGTTCATGAGGGTCAAAACACTCAATTTGTAGTAACCAATCATCTAAATCCTTATGACCTTTTAAAAACTCAATTCCTGATAACATTGTTTGTACACTAGGATAACTTGTATCATCTTGCGTTAAATGTGCTAAATTAGATTTTCCATATTTCAAAAAATTATATTTCTCTGGTCTAGTTTTTGGGTCAAAAAAAGTATTTATATTATTTTTATGAGGTTGTTCGTGATTTTTACCATATGCTGCAGGAATTCATTGATCATATTCTTGACCTCTAAATCCTTCTCAAGTATTATATCTTGTATGATAAGTTCCTCCACCATCTTCTCAGTAATGTCAATGATCTGTTGTTAAGTGTGTATAAATATCACTATTTTTTAAATGCTCAAATACTGAGTTATCAAAAGGTTCTAATTGACCTCAATCTCTATGTAAAAAATTATATCTTCCCGTATGTATTTCTCTTCTTGCAGGCATACATGGCATGCTTCCTGCATAAAAATTATCAAATGTCATTGTTCTTTCGCCTAGTCTTTTAAAATTTGGTGCATGAACTCAATCATTACCATAATTAGGTAAATACTTTCTTGTTAAAGTATCAAACATTAATATAACTGCTCTCATTTTTTCTCCTTTGTAGACTAATAGTAGCCTACAAATATAATATAGTAAATATTCCAAAATTAATATACATTTTTGGAATTATTACTATGAAAATGAATTCAATGTAATAAATTTTATTTAAATTAAATCTAAAATTATTTTTATGATAGAAATTCAAATGACAATTATTAATAGTCACTTAATATAAATTTCTTTTTTAATAACTTTTTTTAAATATATAGCTGCAATAAAACCAAGTATAACTGGTATAGCAAAAACTAAATTCTTGACTCAAATCTCTTTAACAACTCATGGATTATAACCCATAGATATTGGATTTAAGATTAAAGAGATAAATGATGAAACCATGATTAAAGAATGTGAAATTGGTGCTGCAGAACTAATTTTTAAAGAAAAAATAATTATAAGTAGAGGCATTATTATAGGACCACCACCCATTCCAGTTAAAGATGTTATAATTCCACCAATAAATGAAATTAAAGATAATAAAATAATATTAATTTTATCACCCTCATTATTTATTATGTAAAAGTTTTTATTAAGCTTATATTGCTTTTGACTATTATCTTTTACTTTTAAGAAATATTCTGAATAAATTAACATAAAAGTTACAATAATTAATGTTACTGCTACAATAATTTTAATTACAGCATCTGAATTAATACTTTTAGATATTACATTTCCAATTAAAATAGAAATTGTTGAAAAGACGACTCCTACTAATAAAATTTTATAGTTAAGTCTTTTTTTTACTATTTCAATTGCAACGTTCATAAAGGAACCTAAAAATACTAAAAATGTAGATATATATTTTATCTCATTCAATTCATCATTTAAGAATACTAGAAATAAGGGAACATAAAGTACCCCTCCTCCAACTCCTGAAATTGATCCCAATATTGAGATCAATAAAACAATAATAGATAATCATAGTAATGTAATTCCCATTTTTATATCTCCAAATAAATTTTACAATAATAATTGCATTTTTTGGAAAAAATTCTATAATTATATTAATGGAGGAATTATGATTTTAATAAAAAGTGGTAAGTTTTTAATGGGAAGTGAATCTGAAGATGGTTTTATTTATGATAAAGAAGGCCCTCCTACTCTTATAGAGATTAATGGCTTTTATATCGATGAAACTTCTGTCACAAATGAAGAATTTCAAAAATTTATTAATGAAACTAACTATATAACTGAAGCAGAAAAATTTGGTAATTCATTTGTATTTGCAGCTTTGTTAAATAAAGAAGAAAGACTTAAATATCAAAAAGCAGATTTAATGGGTATTTGATTTGATGTTCCTGGTGCAAATTGAAAACACCCTCAAGGTCCTAAATCAAATATTATAAATAAAATGAACTACCCCGTTGTTCATGTTTCATTATATGACGCTATTGAATATTGCAAATGATCTGGAAAAAGATTGCCAACCGAAGCGGAATGAGAATATGCAGCTCGAGGTGGTTTAATACAAAATAAATTTAGTTGAGGAAATGAATTAAAACAAAATAATAAGCATAATTTAAATATTTGAAATGGAGACTTTCCGTTTGGGAATACATTAGAAGATGGTTTCTTAGATTTAGCTCCAGCAAAAAGTTTTGAACCAAATGGTTATGGAGTTTATCAAATGTTAGGAAATATTTGAGAATGATGTATAAATGCAAAAAATGTTTCCTTAGAATATTTTCAAAAAAAGAAAACTAATGAAATATCTAATTTAGAAATTAATGAAAATAAAGATTATGCCATAAGGGGTGGTTCATACTTATGTCATGATGGTTTTTGTAAAAGATATAAAGTATATTCTAGAAATGGAACTGCACCAAGATCAACTGCTGGTAATATGGGTTTTAGATGTGTAAAAGATATCTAATAAAATAATTCAATTATAATTTTTTTAGAACTTTAAAATATACTTTTCATAAGTAAATTTTTTAATTAGATTTTTTTCGTATTTAAATCCAAGTTTGTCAAGAACCCTTTTTGAAGCTAAATTCTCTGGCATAACTAAAGTTGAAAATAAACTAATGTTATATTTTTCATTATAAATTTTTATTAACTCTTTAGCAGCTTCAGTACAAAAACCATTTGATCAATAATCTTTATTAATAATTCATCCAAAATTTGCTTCATTACCATTAATTCTGAACTCTATTGTGCCAATCATTTTATTATTTTCTTTCAAAACTATTGCAAATTTATTTTCAGAGTTTCTTAGAAAATAATTTTTTATATTCAGCTTTGTATCTTCAACTGACTTATGTTTTTCAAACTCTACATATTTTATATTTTCTGAATTTGAAGCATATTCAAACATATCAGAAGCATCTTCTAAATTAACTTTTCTTAAAATTAATCTTGAACTAAAAATTATATTTATCATTTTAAATTTTCCTTTTAATACTATCTTTAGTAAAAATTATTCTTATAGCTTTTCTAGAAATGCTAGTGCTCCAATGTATCTAACTGCCTTATTTGCAAAACCATTAGCTTTAGAAACTATCTCAATAATTTTTTCTTTTGATGAATCACTACATATTTTTTCTGTAACGTAATCATTTATTAAAAAAGATATAAAAGCATCACCCGCTCCTGTTGTATCTTCTACAATATCAGATTTTATAGTACTTACAAAAATAATTTCATTTTTTCAACCACACATTGTATCTTTGCTACCTCTTGTTATACAAATTAAACTTTTGGGATTATTATTCATTAAATTTTTTAATGCTTCAGTTTCATTATTAATTTGAGTTAATAAAAATAATTCCTCATCACTTAATTTAATTAAATTTGCTTTCTCCAAAAATTTACTACACAAACTTTTAAATGTAGCAATTTCTTTTTTAGTAGTTCAAAGTTTATCTCTAAAATTTGGATCAAAACAAAAACTGATTTTATTTTCATTGGCAAATTTAAATAAATCTCAATAAGATTTATTTAAATTTCCTGATAAAAAGGCAGTAGCACTACCGAAATGAATAAAATCAATTTCCATTAATTTCTTTTCATCAAATTTAGATAGTGAGAAATCAGCATCGCTATTTCTAATAAATTCAAAAAACCTTTCTCTATTTTCATCTAGTGTAACTTTTGCAATTGTTGTTGGCAGCTTTGAATTTTGAATAAAATCTCTTTTAATATCAAATTTTTTTATTAACAGCTCTATTTCTTGTTTATACTCATCATTTCCTAAGCTTCCCATAAAGTAACTTTCGTTATTTTTTAAAGCTGCAATTGAACATGCAACATTAAAACTTGCTCCACCTACTTCACTTTGAATATTTTTGCCATGAGAATAGACATCCATTAAAACTTCACCTATTGAAATTATTTTTTTCATATTTATTTTTCCTTTAATTCATTTTTAAAAATTATATTATTTCAAATATATTTATTTGAATCAAGTTGTATTACATCTACTTCTTTTAAGTTTGTTACTATTTGATTATGGTTTTTAATAAAAAATCTTAAAGAGATAACTTGTTCCCCTTCATTAATAAATATTTCTAAACAGCTTCTATCAATTAAAATTCTCAGAGTATTAATTTTTAAGTTATCAAAATTTAATTTTGAAGGTAAATTTAATTCATCATTATAATCCATTAGACTTCTATCTATTGAAAAAATATTATTTTTATTTTTAAGAACTACATTTTTATTTTTATTTTTAATTAAAATTTCAAAATCATTATTTAAAATTTTATTGGCCTTAAGTTCTACTAAACCATTTTCATAATAAAAACTATTATTTTTTAAAGAAATTTTATTTAATCTTAATTTTTCTAATTCTTTAATTGGTAATTGAGTAATTATATTATTTTTTAAAGTTAACTGTCTTGGTATAGTTAAATGATTACTTCAAGTTTTTAGTTCTTTTGGAAATGGATTAGATTTTGAATTTCCTAGTCAACCCAACATAATAATTCTATCATCAGTATTTGAAAATATTTGAGGAGCATAAAAATCAAAACCTAAATCTATTTTATTAAAACTTGATTTAAATTTAAAATTTGCTTTGCTATCAAATTTAACTTCTCTATATTTAACAAAGTGACTTCCATCTTTTAAAGAGGCATCTTGCTCTAAACAAGCCATAATATACTCTTTATTTTCTATTTTAAAAAAATTTGGACATTCAACCATATAAGAATTTTGTTCATCCTTTTCATCAACTATTATGTCCTTAGTTCATTGTCAAGATTCATTAATAAATTCATATACATTTAGTACTCCCTTTTTATCTAAAGTTTGAGCACCATTCAACATAAATAATTTGTTATTGTTTTCAAAAACAACTGGGTCTCTAAAATGACCAGTGTATTTTTTTAAGTCACATTCAAATAGTAATTCCTTAGTTATAATTTTTTCTTTTAAATCAATTAAAGCTTTTAAAGTATAACTTGTTCTTTCTAAATCATTAAACTTAACATTACCTGTGTAATAGATTTCTATTTCTCCATTTTTATTGACTCTTGCACTACCTGAAAAAACTCCATTTTTATCATAATCAGTTGAAGGAATTAAAGTTAAACCCTCATAAACATAATTAATAAAATCTTTTGTTGTATATAATGCTCATGACTTATTATAATGTTGAATACTAAAAGGACAATTTTGCATAAAAATAAAATATTGTCCCTTATAATATACTAATCCATTTGGATCATTTGTTGATCCACAATAACCTGCTAAATGAAATTGATTGTTGTATCAATTTTTTTGTTTTTTATTATGATATTTTTTAAATAAATTTAAATGACTTTCATTAATTAAACTATATTTTTCTCATTTCATTTTTAATCCCCATTTTTATTTTTTAATTTCTTTTTTTCTTCTTTAAGTTTAATTTTATCACTTTTATTTTTTTCATTTTCTTCTTTTTCTTTTTCTTTTATTACTTTTACTTCCTCAACATATTTTTCATATTTTAATTTATCTTCTATTAATTTTTTTTCTTTATTTTGTAATTTAATTAATTTTTTTTCTGCATTAGTAAATAAATTATTATAGTTTTCTACTTCTTTATTTTTTTGAATATTTTTAATATCTATTTGTGCACTTACTATTTTTTCAGCTTGCTTACTAATTTGTTTTTCAGAAATTTTTCTTCCTGATTCTCAATAAAAGAATATTGTTAGAAGAAATGCAGAACCAAATGAAATAATATTTACTAAAATTATTAAAATTAATTTTACTCAATCTCCTGAGTATAATAATAGACCTGGAATTACAGTAACACCCATTCCAGGACACGTTACATTTAATAACCCTGCAAAGAATCCTCCAACAAAACCACCTATTGATGCATAAATAAATGGTTTTATTTTCGGTAAATTAACTCCAAATATAGCAGGTTCTGTTATTCCAAACATTGTTGAAACTGCTGAAGACATTCCTAAGTTTTTTTCTTGTTTAGATTTAGTTTTAAGAGCAACTGCCATTGCAGCTCCACCTTGTGAAATAATTGAAGCAGTTCAAATAGCGTTGAAGATTGAACCCATTATTTCAGCATTAGCCCCCTGTGGAATACTTCCATCAATTACTAATTGCATTTCTAATCCTTGTAAAACTTGATGACATCCTGTTATAACAATTACTTGTAATAACCCTGCAACTATTGCTGTACCAAAACCAAATGGTACTCCCAAAATTGCTTTTGTTCCAATTAATACCCCATTTTCTACTAATAATAAAATTGGTCCTAATATAAATAATGCTGCTAATAATGCAATTAAAATTGTTAAGAATGGTGTAAAAATAATATTGACAGACTTAGGCATTCAAGTTTTAATAAACTTTTCTAGATAAGCAACACCAATACCTACTACTAAAGCAGGTAAAACTGATCCTTGATATCCTGTAATTGGAATTATTCAAACCATTATTGGAAGAACTGGTTCATCTAATCATTTTAAACCTGCATTAATTCATTCTTGTTCTGTTCCTCCACCATCTAAGAAATTACTTTGAGCATTATAAGCTGCAATTAATCCCTTATCAGGTAATAATGGACTAATTAACATTAAGCCAATAATAATACCTAATACAGGATTTCCACCAAATCTTTTAACAGTTGATCAACAAACTAATACTGCTAATGAACTAAAAGCAGTTTTAGTTACAATATCAACAATTATTCAAAGCAATGAATCTGATGATGAATTATATGGAATTAAATTTTTTATTAAAGCAGCAAAACCCATTGCTAAACCAGCAGCTACAATAGCTGGAATAATTGGCAAGAATATATCTCCCAATGTTTTCATGCTCATTTGCAATCATGCAAATTTTCCCCCACTATTTCTTAATGCTTCCTTATTTGCTTTTACTTTAATTTTAAATTCTTCATATGAAATATCTGATGAAGAACCTTCATCACCTGCTTGAGAAATATTAGTTTCCAATATTTTTTGAACTTCACTATAAGTTGCTTCCACAACTCCTGTTCCTAAAATAATTTGTAATTGATTTTGTGTTCAATTTATTCCTTTTGCAATTGGTGATGATTTAATTTGTTCAACATCCACCTTTTCTTTATCAATTACATTAAAACGTAATCTTGTTACACAATGTAAATAAGATTCAATATTTGTTTTACCACCTACAGCATTTATAAAATTTTGTGCTTCTAGTGAATAATTAACTTTTTTCATTGATATATATTCCTTCCACTTATTTTATTATTAATTTATTTTCTTCACTCAATAAAGTTTCATTTAAAATGTTTTGGATCATATCAGCTTTTTCTAAATTCCAATATCTCACCAAAAATATCATAAACTTTACCTAAATCAAGAATAAAGTTAAATGAGTCTCTATCTTTAAAATTTTTTAATAATTCTTCATTTTCACTTTCTTTAACAAAGGAAATTGACTTTGAAGAATGACTTATAATTGAATTTGAGTGTTTTTCAATTAAAAACATTAATCCACTTTCATTTAATTTTTCAATTGTTACATTTCTAAATTTATCTTTTAAAATATAACTTTCTTGGTACAAAATTACTTCATTTGTATTTGTTTTTCTTAAGCATTTAAAGTGTCATAATTTTCTATTTTCTTGAAATCCACTAACTTTGGCTAATTCTTTACTACAAACAATTTCAACTAAATCATAATATTTGTTGTTTGAACCCGGAAATAATTCCCTAAAACTAAATAATAAATTATTAGAAATTTTATCTTGAACAACAAAACCTTTTCCATTAATTGATTTAACAATTTTTAATTCTATTAATTTATTAAAAGCTATTCTTATTGGTTGTTCTGAATAGCCAAATTTGGTTTTCAACATATTTTGACTAGGTAAAACTTCACCTCTAACAACCTTATTTTCTCTAATTAAATACATTAAGTAGTCAAAGATAACTTCTCATTTTTTATCCATAATAGTGTCCCTTTATTACACTTATTATACTACTTTAAGTAGTTTTCAAGAGACTTTTTCCCCCATTTGGTTTTCAATAGACCAGTACTAATTCCAGCCGTTGATAAACCCGAAATTAACATAGCAATAGAAATATGTGCACCCATAGGAACTGATTGTAATACCGAATTAATTCCTTCCTGATTAAAGTAATTAATTGTATGACTTGTTGTTCAATCAAATTGAACAAGACCAATTCAACTTGCACTTCCCAAGGAATTTGCAACTGTATGTGTCATTCCTAATCATCAACCAGCAATACCACTTCCAATTGCAGCTGCAATAAATAAAGGTTTTATTTGTAAATTAATTCCAAACATAGCTGGTTCAGTTATACCTGTATAACCACCAATTGCACTTGAACTTGCTTTTGTAATCTGTTCCTTATCTTTTTTTACAAAGAAAATTAACATTAATGCTGCAGTTCCTTGTGCAATATTTGATACACAAGCAACTGGAGTTATAAATGAAAATGAGTGACCATACTTTAATTGACTATCAACTAATAGTTGAGTTTCAATTGGTAAAAAACCTTGATGTAAACCTGTGATAACAAGGAAAGGATAAAAGAAAGCAAATATCATTCCCCCAAATCCAATAAAACTTCAATTTGTATATTTAAAAATTCCTGCTAAACCAATTGATATCCCTTTTCCAATAATTTGTCCTAATGGTCCGATTACTCAAAAAGCTAATCATGATGAAATTAATACTGTTCCTAATGGAATTATTAATATAGCAATTACATTAGGAGTAATTTTTTTTAAAAGTCGTTCTAAATTTACAGAAAGAGCTAAAACTAATAAAACAGGCACTATTTGAGCTTGATAACCTATTAATTTAATTTTGAAAAATCCACCTGCACCACCACCAAAAATATAGTAATAAACACCTACTGTTTTATTTAGTGCTTCTAAATAACCCTGATCTTCTGGACCAATAATAGGTAAATTATTATTCAATAAATATTCACTAAAAGCAAGCTGTCTAGCATTTTCAATTGCACTTGCAGAAGTGTTTAAATCAAATCCTAATAAAACTGGAGTACTTGTTGAATAACTATTTAATAAACCTGGAGATATCAATACAAGCCCCATAGCCATTCCTAAATAAGGATTACCTCCTCATTTTTTTGCAGCAGTATAACCAACAAATGCGGGAATTGATCCTAAAATTGCTCCTCCAATTACATCAAGTAATTTTGTAAAACCTGAAGATGGAGCAAATGAACCAATTAAGGATTTAAGTGCTAAAGACATTCCCCCAGCAATAAAAACAGGAACTAATGGTACAAAAATTGATGCAAATGAATTCATTCCATTTTTTGAAATCATAAACAAGTTAGATTTTACAGAAACATCTTTTCTTCATAATGGCTGTTTATTTTCAATTTTTAAATCTCCATCAGTATTTTTAGTGTCAATTACAATTTCTATTTGTTTATAAAGTTTATCAACAACCCCTGTACCAATAATAATTTGATGTTGATTTTCTTGTTTTTTATAACCTTTAAATAAAGGATGTTTTTTAACTTTTTCTAAGTCAAATTTATCATCATTTTTTAATACAAATCTTAATCTTGTTGCGCAATGCTGGATTTCTTTAATATTTTCTTTACCACCAAGTAAATCCACCATTAAAACTGCATTGTCATAAAATATATTTTTAGACATATTTAACACCTTCAAATCCTTTACACTTTCATTATTTAGTTTTTTGCTAAAAAGTTATATACCTATAATCATAAGTTTTTATTATTTAAAAGAATTATTATATAAAATGTAAAAAAACAAAAAAAATAACCAATATTAAGGACATAACATTGGTTATTGGAAATATTTTTTAAGACTAATACTTTTAAAAATTTATTTGGAAAACTATGAGTAGTTATATAAGTAAATAGTAAATTTATAAATAATTATAAAACAGGAATTAAGAACAAAGAAATTTCCTATTTGTTGTTTATTTATTTAAGAGTATTAGTAATATGAGAAAAACATTTGTGAAGAAGATTAAATCTCCTTCAATAAGATTGTTTCAAAAAAAGAAGAAAAAATCTATACACTTTTATAAGTTAAAAATAAATACTCCACTTAAAAATGTTTTAGGAAAAGTTTTACAATTAGTAAAATGTTTTTAAAATTAATATTTTGCTTTGCTTTTTTTTTTTTTTTTATTATTAGAGGGTGTTAATTATTTCCTATTATAATTAACACACATTAATAAAAGTATATATTTAGTTTTAAGTTAATTATCCCTATTTAAGTTGTATAATAATAAAATAATTAAGGGAGAAATTAATTTATGAAAAACAAAGTGTGATTTATAACAGGTGCAAGTCAAGGATTTGGCCTAATATTTGTTAAGAAATTGTTAGAAAAAGGACATTGTGTTTTAGCAACAAGTAGAAGTCCAGAAAAAATAGTTAAAGAAATTGGTAAAAATGATAATTTATTAGCTGTAAAAGTTGATTTATCAAAACAAAAGGAACTAGATAAAGCAATGAAACAATGTTTTGATAAGTTTGGTTCAATTGATATTTTACTAAATAACGCGGGATATGGTCAACTATGGACTTTTGAAGAAACAACTGATGAAGAAATTAGAAAGTGTTTTGAAATTAATTTTTTTGGAACTTTGAATGCAACTAGAGCAGCATTACCATATATGAGAAAACAAAAATCTGGGCATATCTTTACAACATCTTCAGTTTGAGGTTATGTAGGAGATCCATATATTTCTACATATGCAGCTGTTAAATTTGCAACTGATGGTTGAACAGAAGCTTTAAGTCATGAACTTGAAAATTTAAATATCAGTGTAAGTTGTATAAAACCTGGAGGTTTTAGAACAAACTTTTTAGAAGCAACTTCAATGGTAACTGGAGAAAGTAAAATTGAAGACTATAAAATAGCAAGAGATGCTTATTTTGATGGAATTGCCAAATTTAATAAACAACAAGATGGTGATCCAGAAAAATATTGTGAATTTATTATTAATTTAACTAATAAAGATTCAAAACCACCTCTTCATATTTTTACAGGTCGAGATGCTTATAAAAAAGCAGAAGATAAAATTTCAAATTTAAAAAAAGATATGAAAAAATTAAAAAAAGAAGCTACAAATTTACATGTAAAATAAGGCTTTTTAAAATGAACATATAAATAAAAAAAGATAACTAAAATTAGTTATCAAAAATTATTTAATATGTTCATTTTTATTTTTTTGCTGTTCATTTAAAAGTTAAAGTAGTGATTACAAAAATTGTTATCAGTATTAATATTGCTCCAAGCACTGGCTGTCAAGTTGCAGTGAAGTCTCTTGAACCATCTCCAAGTTTTTCATGTCAATTAAATTCACTATCTCATCCATCCCCACTTCATCCTCTTGTGGCATATAAGAATATAAAGACTGCATATTTATGAGGAATAAAATATGTAAATATAATCATTCCTTTACTAGATTCAAATGTTTCTGGTGGTAACATTATTCCTGACAAAAATATACTAAAAAAGTAAATCATCATAATCATTCCTTGCATTGAACCCACAGAACTAAATAATCCACCAAATAATGTAGCTAAAGCAATTGAAGTTAGAGTAATTAAAATCATAGACAATATTAAATAACCTCAATGAACATCTCCTAATAGTTTTGCAAAAGTTGGTTGGTTGTCATTTAAAGCTAAACTATAAATTTCAGAAAATATTAAATTAAAGATCATCATTAATATAAATGCTATTATGCCAGCTATTAAATATACAAATCAAAGTGCTCCTATGAACATCCCTTTTCTTATTCCAGTTATATCAATTCTTTTTAAGAAAACAGAGTTTTTCCATTCTACTACAGCTGGTGCTAGTAGAGTTAAAATTGTAAGACATGGTAGTAATGTATAGGCAAATAGAATTGAGTGACCTTGGCCAGACTTTTCTCCCATTATAAAGAAGAACATAATATTGAAGAAGATTGGAACAACAATCATAAAAATTATTGACTTTGGTTCTTTAATAAAAGATTTAGAAAGTAAAAGAGACAGATTATTAAAAATACTAATTTGTCTTTTAATATTTAAATCCTTTTGTTTTTTTAATTTATTCATTTTAAATTTCTCCTTTAAAGAACTTATCCATTAATGCTCTAACTGATTTGTGCTTTTTAATTGTATCAACTATTGAGTCATCATAAAAAACTTTACTATCTTTTATAATAATTAAACGATCACACATTTCTTCAACTTCTTCAGGGTGATGTGAAACTAATAATAAAGTTTGATTAAATTCTTTCGTGTTTTTTGAAAAAAAATCAATTATTTTAAATTGTAATTCCATATCCAATCCAGTTGTTAATTCATCTAATATTATAATTTTTGGATTATTCATAATTGAAATCATTGCATTAAATCTTTGTCTTTGCCCTCCACTTAATTTTTTAAGAGGTCTGTCAATAAACTCATCAATTTCAAAGACATTTTTTATTTTTTCTTCTCACTCTTTTGTTAATTTTGGATATACTGCTTTATAAAAATCTAACATATTATGTGCTGTAATTCCTGTAGGTCAATTACCTTCTTGTAATTGAATCCCAATTTCTTGTTTAATATTATCTTCTAAGTGAATTTTAATTTCTCCCGAATCTGGTTTTGAGAATTGAGCAATCATTTCAACTAAAGTTGTCTTCCCACATCCATTGGCACCCATTAAAGCAACTTTTTGACCTTCCTTTATTTCTAAATTAAAATCTTTAAAAATTACTTTTTTACCAAAGGCTTTTGAAATATTATTTATCTCTATTAATGTTTTCATTTAAATTCTCCTTATAAATACTTACTATAACACACTTTTATATTAAAAAAAATAAAGTAAAGCTTAAAAACTTAGATTTCAAGGCTTATTAATAAAAAAAGTACTTAAAAAAGTACTTTTTTTATTAAAATTTTTAATTATTTAAGTTTTATTAATACATATCTATTCTTTTTTGATGTCTGCCACCTTCAAAAGTAGCATTAATCCATTCACTAATTATCATTTTAGCAAGTTCTAAACCTACAACTCTTGAACCTAGTGATAAAATATTTGTATTATTATGTTCCTTTGAAAGTTTTGCACTATATGGCTCACTGCAAACAACTGCTCTTACGCCTTTTATTTTATTTGCTGCTAATGAAATTCCAACTCCTGTTCCACAAAAAATAATTCCAAAATCCACTTTTTTATCAGCAACTAGTTGAGCAACTTTCCTACCATATATAGGATAGTCAGTTCTTTCAAATTCATTGGTTCCAACATCTATTAATTCATAACCAAGTTCATAGAATCATTCTCTAATTGGTTCTTTCAAAATTAAACCTACATGATCACTACCAACTGCAATTTTCATTTTATCCTTCCCTTTCAATTTTTTCTAATTGATCTTTTAAATTAATTTCCTTATTATTTATAAATGCTCCAACAACTAAAATTTCTGCACCTTTTAACTTCAATTTTTGGTATGTATTTTCCCTTACTCCTCCATCAACTTGTATAAAATAATTTAATTCATTTTTTAATTTATAATCTGAAAGATACCTTAAATTTTCATAAACTATTTCATTAAGCTTTTGACCATTAAAACCTGGTTTAATAGACATACACATTACACCATCAAGTAAATCAAGGTAAGGTTTCAAAATTATTGGATTAGTTTCGGGATTTATTGCCAAAACTACTTTCATACCACTTTTTTTTATCTCATTAATAATATGAATAATATTTTTCTCACTTTTATCTGTAATTGATTCAAAATGAAAATTAAAATGATCTACTCCATTTTCTGCAAAGGATTTAATATATCTTTGTGGTTCTAAACACATTAAATGAGCATCAATAATTAAGTTTTTATACTTATCCTTAATATCTCTACAAATTTTTTGACATAAAGCATAGTTATTTACAAAATTACCATCCATTATATCAACATGAATTCAATCAACACCGGCAATAACTAACTCATCAATTTTTTTACCTATTTCTAAAAAATTAAATACATATATTGAGACTGCAACTTTTCTTTTCATATTATTTACCTAATTCTTCCTTTACATTTATTGAAATATTTGAAACGTGAGGTCCGTAAATTATTTGAATACTTTGACCTTTTTTTATGACTCCCATATTTTTGGTTTCCTTTAATAAATTATCATTTATTAATTTTGGATCTTTAACATTAATTCTTAATCTTGAAGCACAATTATTAATTTCTATTATATTTTCTTTTCCTCCCAATCCTTCAATTATTTTTTTAACTTGTTCTTTACCATTTAATTTTTCCTTATTTGTTTTATTTTTATTTAAGGACTCTTTAGTTTTTTCTAGAGCCACATCTTCTTCTTCAAAATTTCTTCCTGGTGTTTTAAGATTTTTAAATTTAATTAGTGCTCAAAATGAAATAAAATATGCTGGACCAATTATTAATACACCATAAATTATTATTCATAAGGCACCGTTTCTTCCTGCAAACATCCCAAAAATACTTCCCTCACTTTCACCAATAATGTTTACTCCACTTGAATAACCAGGAATTAAACCAAAGAATACATAATCAATCATTCCTGCTGTAAAACCATTACCTGCTTGAACGTTTAAGAGATATGCAAATAAATAACTAAAACCTCCAATTAATGCATGAACTCCAAATAGTATGGGAGCAACTAATATAAATGAAAATATCAGAGGTTCAATAATGCCAGTTGCCATAGACGTGATTATTGCAGAACCTAAAATTCCTGTAACTTCTTTTTTATTTTCTGGTTTAGCTAGAAAAATCATAGCTAAACCAGCAGCTGGAAGACCATAGTTATATACAGCAAATCTTCCACTCATAAATCCTGTTCCTACTTCTGTAGTAAAGTGATTAAATGATATATATCAAGCATTATCACTTTTATAAATAATATCTAAGTAACTTGTCATATTATTATCTATAATACTTTGATAAGCACTTTCAGATAGTTCAAAGCTTCTTCCAACTCAGTTCATTTGTTCAAAGAATATTGTATAAGCTCCTTGAGATAAATTCCACCCTGTTATAACTCCATCAGATATTTCTGGAGCATATCATGTGCCACCAACTGATGTAAATCAAAATGGAGTATAAAAAACATGATGTAATCCTGTCGGTATTAATAATTGTTCAAAAACTCCAAAAAAGTATGCTGCAATCGAACCTGATGTTCTTGCATATTCCTCTTTACTTCCAACATTCATTCAATTCCCTAAACCTGAACCAACTTGAAATAAACCTAACATTATAATTGGTCAAACAAAGAAAATAATAATACCTAATCCTATTCCCATAAAAAAAGTTGCAATTGGTACAAACTTTTCTCCTCCAAAAAAAGATAACATTCTAGGAACCTTTATATTATAAGTTCTATTATGTATGATAGCTGTTAAGGACCCTACAATTATTCCTCCTAGAACAGAAAGATCCATTGTTGGATTTATACCCATAACATTTGATAACATACCTTTATTTTTACCAACCTCAACCAATTTTGAATCTCCTGTTATTTTTCAAGGATCAAAACCAACAATTAACTCTTTATTCTGATTTAAATGAGGTAGAAATAGAGCGGAAACTGTAACTGTCATTGTCATAAATGCAATCATTGCTGATACAGCAGCAACCCCTTTTGAGTTTTTTGAAAAACCAAAAGCAATCGATGATGCAAATAATATTCCTAAACAGGAAAAAACAATATTTCCTATAGTTTTTATAACCTGAAAAAAATTCTCTCAGCCAATTCCCCAATTATGAGTTTGAGCAGCTGCTAAAAATCCACCACCAATTCCAAGTAATATACCTGCTATTGGTAATATTGCAATAGGAAAAACTATTGCTTGTGATAATTTAGAAATTTTGTTTGTCGTTTTTGTTCCAAAAACTTTTCAAGACTCTTTTTTAAAAAATTTCATATAAATACCTTTCTATTGAGGATACTCCTATCCTTCAGCATTATTTTATTATCATAAAAGGTATTACTTTTTTTTATTTATTTTATGTTGCTAAACAACATTTTTTAAAAGATATAATTGATTTGTAAGAAAAGGACTGATTGTATGGAATTAACAAGTACTGAAAAATTAATTTTATTAAAAATTGAAAATGATATCGAAATTTTTACAAGTAAATCAATATCAGAGTTAAGCAAAATTTATTACGCTTCTGATGCATCAATTTTAAGATTAGTTAAAAAATTGAATTATAAATCACTAAAAGAAATGCAAATTGAGTTTGGAAGTAAATTAAAAATTAATAATATGTTAAATAAATTTAAGGAGAATTTTTTAATTGAAACAAGTTCCAGTATAGACGATACAATTTCAAGCATAACTGCATTAAGTCTTTATTCAATTTTTAAAACTGAAGAAACTTTAGATAAAAAAGCAATCGAAAAATTTGTAAATATAATTTTAGAAAGTAAGAATATTTCAATTTTTGGAATTGGAAATTCCAGAAACTCAGCTTCATTTTTAAATAATCAGTTACAAAGAATTGGTATACTTTCTAGTTTACATGATTCAGTTCACGGTTTTTTAATTCAATCAGGTTTTTTAAAAAATAAAAATATATCTATAATAATTTCAAATACTTTAAAAACAAAAGAAATAATATTTGTCTTGAACTTTTTAAAGGAAAAGGAAATACCTTATTTATTAATTACATCTAATGAAAATACAAATGAAAATACATTTATTAAATATTCTAAATGCACAGCTTTATACTCAATAAATTCAAAAGAAAAATATTCCTTTCCAATGATAAGCTCCTTCTATTCCCAAATATTTATAATTAATATAATATTTAATAGACTAATACAAAAAACTAAGGACTTTAAAAATAATATTGAAATGGGAAACAAACTAACAATTAAATGAAATAAATCTTAAAGTAAATTAAAAAATTTGCACTAAAAGCAAATTTTTTAATCTATAAATAAAGTAAATTTCTTCTAAAGTTCTTCACCATTAGTTTTAATTAAATTCTGATATCAATAAAAACTATCTTTTTTATATCTCTTTAAATCTTTTAAATCAAATTCATCTCTATTAACATAAACAAAACCATATCTTTTTTTAACTCCCTCATG
The DNA here is from genome assembly GCF_964019925.1 of Spiroplasma endosymbiont of Cantharis nigra. Classification (NCBI taxonomy): domain Bacteria; kingdom Bacillati; phylum Mycoplasmatota; class Mollicutes; order Entomoplasmatales; family Spiroplasmataceae; genus Spiroplasma; species Spiroplasma endosymbiont of Cantharis nigra. Next base: position 392,328 of record NZ_OZ026470.1, on the reverse strand, counting down.
AGTTGATACTAAATCAATTGCACTTCAGGGATTATAACCAAAAATATCAATTTTATCTTCTAGTATTGCTGCTTTAAGTTCTTTTAAGTGAACTTTATAATACTCTATTCGATAATCATCATGTACTTTACCATCTTTTGTTAAAGAATCATATCCTCCAATACCATTTTCAGTAACTATTAAGGGTAATTGATATCGATCTCAAAGTTCTCTGATTGTATTTCTAAAACCTAATGGATCTATTTCTCATCCAAATTGAGTTTTTAATAAATTATCATTTTTGACTTGTTGATACATACCTTTAACACTTTTTACTTTTTGTTGATCGGGTAATTCATCAAATATTTCATCACTTTTAGGCATTTTAGCAGTAGAAGAAGCATAATAATTAAAAGCTATAAAATCTGGTTTTGCTTTTTCAATTATTTTCATTTCTTCTTCACTAAATTCAAACATTGAGTTATTTGCCTTTAAATAATTTATAACCAAAGAATTATATCTGCCAAAAACACAAGTATCTAAATAAAATCAGTTTCTCATAACTCTCATATTAAGTGCTGCAAATTGGTCAATGGGTTTATTTGAGTTTGCATAAACACTAGAGATATTTGGAGCGGGACCAATCTTACCATTTTTAACAATTTCATGACATAAATTAATTGCTTTTGCTTGTGCTAACATCATATGATGATTTACTTGATATATATTTTTGAGTTTATTACCTTCTTTTGGTAAATTTATTCCAACAATTTCACCAAATAAAATCATAACATTTTGTTCATTTATTGTTAATCAATGTTTTACTCTATCACCATATGATTCAAATAATACTTTTGCATATTGTTCAAAAGCATTAATTGTTCTTTTATTCAATCAACCTCCATCAATATTTAAACTATGGGGTAAATCAAAATGAAACATAGTTATTATTGGAGTTATTTTATTTTTTATTAACTCATTAATTAAATTATTATAAAATTCAATTCCTGCCCTATTTACTTGGCCATCACCTTGGGGCAAAATTCTTGTTCAAGCAATTGAAAATCTATATGACTTAAATCCCATTTCTGCCATTAATGCCACATCTTCTTTTCAATGATTATAATGATCAGAGGCTATTTTAAAATCAGTTGTTCCTTGAGGAATATTTGTTCGTGTATCTTGGATAGATTTTCCTTTACCTTCTTGATCATAACCTCCTTCAAATTGATAGGCACTAGTTGACCCACCTCATAAAAAACTACTTGGTATTTTGTTTGACATATTTTATTTCCTCTCTTGTTTTTAAATTAAGAATTTCTTTTTTTGTTCATTCCATATTATTAACTTCTGTTAATTCATATGCAATATCAATAGAGTTAAAAGCATTTAAATAATTTTTTTTATAATCGTCTAATATTTGATTTTTATTAATATTTAAATTATCAATAAAATCTGAAATGTCTTTATATTTTTTCATATTAAATTCTTTAACTTCTTTTTCACAATTAACTAATTTCAATTCAAGTTCTTTAATCTCTTTAAATAGCTCATTAAAAGTTTCAGATAATTTTAAATTATTATATTTCTCTGCAAAATAATTATATTTTTCTAAGTCTCTATCTTCCAACTTCAAGACTTTGTTATAAAGTTTTTCCTTTTTCATTTCAAACTTGTTAATTATATTTTGTTTTTTGATTTGTTTCTTTTGTAAATCAATTAAGTTGTTTTCATAATTTTTATAATTTTTATTAAACGCTTTAATAACTAAAGTTTCTTTTGCTAGTTGCTCTTTTAGAGATTTTAATTTTGCATCATCAAAATCAAAATTTAATTTAATTGTTTTTAATAAAAGCTTATTGTTTTCTCTGAAAGCAATATACTCAGATTTACGATCTTGATATAACATCAATGTTAAAATTAAAGCTGTGAATAATGAAACAAATCCAGCTAAGATACCAAATACCATTCCTCATCCAATATCTAATCCCATTCAAGACATAATACCAGTTCCAGTTCTTCTATATTGAGCAACTCCTAATATACCTGCAACAAAACCACCAACTAGTGAACCAACACAGCCAAAAATAAATGGTTTTATTTTTGGCAAATTAATACCATAAATAATTGGTTCAGTCACTCCAAACATAGCCCCAGGTAATGAAGCAAAGATTGCTTGTTTTGTTTTTTGATTTTTAGTAATAAAACTTAAAGCTAAAACAGCTCCAATTTGTCCCATAATAGCTATTTGTAAACAAGCATACATTGCTGATGGATCTCCATCATTCATTGGTAATGTAATAACAGTAACTACAGCAACGTGAGTTCCTGTTAATACAAGTGGTTGTCATATCATTGCAAATATTGCCATACCAATACCTAATGGAATTTTTCCTAATAGAATTACAAACTTGGCAATAAATTGTTCAATAATTCTAAAAAATGGTCCTACTGTAAATAACATTATTAAGAATGTTGATAAAAATACTAGTGCTGGTCTAAATACAATATCAACTGAAGTTGGCATTCATTTTTTAATTCAATTATTTAGAAATACTAATAATAAACCAGCACATATCATTGGTAACACTGTACCTTCATAAGTTTTAATAACAATGGGATTTCCAAATACTGTAAATAAAGTTCAACCACTTCCAAATAAATATCTACTTGTTAATGCAGCGCCTAACCATATCGCAAGTCATGGATCTCCATTAAAATATTTCACAGTACTACATAAAAATACAATTCCAACCAATTCAATTCCAACTTTTGACATAATAAACATCAAGGCACTAAATAAATCTAACTCAATTATTGATTGCCCAGGTGCTGGATTTGAAATTACACCTGAGATTGCAAGAATGGCTTGCAATCCACTAATTACTCCTGTTCCAATTAAGATTGGAATTGTTGGAAAAACAATAGCTGTAATTGCTCCCATAATTTTTTGTTTTCTTGGAACTTTAGTTACTTTTGTTTTTTCATCATTTGTTGATTTATTTTCAATTATTTTTTGACATTCATCTTTAACTTTATAAACTTCTCCACCAATAATTATTTGAAGTTCTTCACCATTTCAATTAATTCCTTTTGTTAATTCTATTTCTTTTAAAGCCTTTTCATTAACAAGATCTTTATTAATAATTTTAAAACGTAATCTTGTCATACAGTTATGCACAAGACTTTGATTATTTTTACCACCAATGGCAGTTAAATATTGCAAGGCAAGAGTTTTATATTTACCTTCTCTTTTTTCAATTTGAATTTTTTTATCTTTAACTATTTTGGCATCTTCAATTTCTATCTCATAAATTAACTCTCCCTTTTTAACTTTTTTTCCTTCATTTTTAATTGTTAATTTATATTTTGAAACAGAATTTAAATCCACTACTACAGGAGTAACTTTTTCTAGATTAGCTTTTTCAATTGTTTTTCAATCAACTTTAACAATTTCATCACCAAGAGAAACTTTTTCACCTTGTTTTTTTGATAATGAGAATGGCTTACCTGAAAGTCCAACTGTTTCTAAACCAATATGCATTAAAACATTATAATTATTTGTTGAAAAATATATTGCATGTTTGGTATCTGTAATCAATTCTATTTTTCCATCTTTTACTGGCGAGTAAAAAATATCTGAACTTGGTTCAATATAAACTCCATCACCTAATGATTTACTTGCAAAAACAGGATCTGAAATATTCTCAATCGCCTTTACAATCCCATCAACTGGAGCATAAATCTTTATCTTTTCCATATGTTTCCTTTCTTATTAGAATTTTTTCTAACTAATAATAATTTTAAGAAAAAAATGAAAAATATTGTGTTTATTAAACTCGTTTATTTATTATGAACTTGTTTAGTTAACTTAAATATTAAGTTAGTCAGTATTATATTAATTTGGCTTAATCTAATTAATATTCTTGTTTCTCTAGTAAACCCTGTTAGTGACTTTATAATAATAATTTTGTTTGAATCATCTTGATATTTTGTTACTTTTGAAACATGTGATTCACTTGTAATAATTAAAAAATTTATATTATTATCTTTTGCAATACTAATATAATTAATAATTTCATCAATGTCTAGTCCTGTAACAAAAAAAATAATTGTATCTTTTGAAGTTAATTTCATTAATAAACTTCTTTCAAATTTTCTATTATTAAAATAAAAAGTTTGTTTATTATAATTAATTATTTGTGAAAAAAGAGTAAGTAATTTAAAGTCACTTTCTTGACTATTTATTATTGCTAATCTATTTGAAATATTAATTTCTTCTACAAAAAAATCTAATTTTTTTTGGATTTCTAAACTATCAATAAAGTCAGTTATATCAATTCAATCAACTAAACTTAATTCATTTTCTTGATTATTACTTTGTTCTGTTAATCCATAAAACTCCATCTCAGCAATTAATTTATGTAAAAGTTCTCCATATCCTTCATAACCGAGTTTTTTTGAAAAAAGTGTTAAAGTAGATTTTGAGATATTTAGTTTAGAAGAAACTTCCTTTGATTTATAAAAAACATTATTATAAGCACTTTTTAATATAAAGTTAGCAATTTGATAATCAAGAGTTTTATCATTAGTTTTTATAACATTTTTAAGTTTTTCTCTAATTCTCATGTAACTTTTATCCTTACTAATTAATAAAATCTTATTAATGAATTTTTATTTATATTTTTAATATTATAGAAAAAAAAAAAAAAAAGAATATCTAAATAATTTTGAATAAAAATATTTAAACACTCTTTTGTTACTATAATTTACTATTTAAAATTTTATTATAATCAATTATAAACTTCTCTTTTAATTTAATTTGATAATTAATAATTTGTTTTTGATAATCATCTTTAATATTTTCAACTTGATTTGAGTAATTTACAATATAATTTCTTTTATCAAATTTTTCTAAGTTAGCTATCTCATTACTTTTTTTATTAGCTATTTCTTGTAAAGATTTTTTTCTAGCTTCTTTTGAATTTTGAATAAACTCTTTAGTTGAACTTAAATTTTCTTTAATAAATAATTTTTCACCATCTTTGATTTGATCAAAAGCATTTTTAGCATCTTGAATTTGCTCTTTTGCATCAAGATTAATCTGTGCTTTTTCTTTTTTTAATTCCTCAATTTGTTTTTGCATATTATTTGATTCTTCTTGAGTTTTTGCTGATTTTAATAATAATTTTAAAGTCAACATTTTATTTTTAATCTCATCTTGTTTTTCTTTTTTAGATTCAATAATTTGTTCTAATTTTAGAACATGATGTTCTTTTAAAGAACCTATAGTTCCTTTATTTACAATTAATAATGTTCCGTAAACTAAAGTTGTTACTGCAACTCCTGATAAAATTGCAATAAAGAATATTATTGTAAATCATCCATATGGAACAGCTCCTAATATTGCCACGATTGGTCCCCCATGTGCTGCAAGGTCTGTAACTTGAAATCCTCCTGCTATTGCTCCTGCAACCATTCCACCTAGAACGTTTGCAACAATAGCTCTTTTTGGGTCTCTAATGGCAAATGGAATTGCTCCTTCTGAAATTCCAATTGTACCCATTATCATAGCTGAGATACCCATTCCTCTTTCTTCATTTGTAAAAAATCTTTTAAATAAAATAGTACTTAATCCCATTGCCAATGGTGCGACTGGAATGGCTGCTGCCATTGCTCCCATAGGCTCTGCAATAGGTTTTTCTAAAGTTACTAGTGCAGAACAAGTTACAAAGGCAATTTTATTGATTGGTCCTCCCATATCAAATGATGCCATTGCCCCTAATAAAATACCTAATCCAATACCTAATCCAATACCAAAGTTTTCACTTTTATATCCTGCTTCAATAGCAGAAGAAAGTTGGTTCATTAATCAACCAATTGGTCCACCTAAAATATAAATAAATAAAATTGATATCCCTATCCCAGCTGTTAAAGGAATAAAGAATATAGGCATAACAGCTTTAAGTGATTTATGAACTTTTCATGTATTAACTCATTTTACATAATACCCTACTAGTAATCCAGCAATGATAGCTCCAATAAATCCTGTTGGTGTTGAAACTTCTGTCATTCCTGGTAATGGCATAAATTTAGAAGCATCATTTCCTATAAATGCTCCTAACATTGCAGGTGCCAAAGCAGCTCTTCCTGCAATTGAGTTAGCAATAAACCCTGCTAAAATTGGAATCATTAAAGCAAAAGCTGCTCCACCAATTTTATCCATTACAGCTAATGGATTTCAAGGATAAAGGGGTTCACCATTTTCACCAATTGGTCCCCCAGTTCCTGCTGCAGGTCCTCATATTGCTTTAGCAATTCCGATTGAAAATGCTAAACAAATTCCCCCCATTATAATTACAGGAATCATATATGATATTCCTGCTAAAATATGTTGTAATACACCTTGTTTTGTTTTACTAATACCACCTTCATTTTTAAATTCACTATTAACTTGAATTGTAGCTTTTAGTAAAGCTTCATCAACTAATTTTAAAGGTTCTTTAATTGCTCTTGCTACATGAGTTTGATAAACAAGTTTACCATTAAAGCGATCTAAATCAACTTTTGTATCTGCTGCAATAATTACAACATCGGCATTTTCAATTTCTTTTGCAGTTAGGGGTGTTCCCACTCCTTTACTTCCTTGTGTCTCAACTCTAATATTGTGTCCTGCTTTTGTTAATTCCAAAAGCAATTTATCTTCTGCCATATAAGTATGAGCAACACCAACAACACAAGCTGTAATAGCTACAATATTTTTACCTGTTTTTTTGCTATCCTCTAAGTTATTTTTTGAAATGGCATATTTGACTTGAATTAATTTTGTAAACTCTTTTGCATCCTTTGCATCTTTTAATTTTTGTCTTAATTTGTCATCCATTAGTTTTTTCGCAGTTTGACTTAAAATATCTAAGTGCTCCTTTGAAGCATTTTCTGGAATAATAAGTGCAATTATAACTTTAGATGGTTCACCATCTAAAGACTGCCATTCAACTCCATTTAATGTTCTAACACAAATTATTGAAGCTGATGTAATACCTTTAACTTTAGCATGAGGTATTGCAAAACCATCTTCAAAACCTGTTGTGCCTTGTGACTCTCGTTCATAAAAAGCTTTTAAAAGTTTTTCTGTATCTTGAAAGATACCTAACTCATTTGCTTTATTACAAATATATTTAAAAACTTCATCTTTTGAATTGAGGTCGATATTTAAAAAAATATTTTTTTCCTTGTATATATTTTCCATATTCTCCATTTTTTTCCTTTCATAGAGATTATTTTCCAATTAATCTAAAAAGTCAATCATTTATTTATAAAAGAAAAAAAACCTAAAAAGGTTTTATAAAAATATGAATTTTTTAGGGTTATCTATGTTCAAGTAATAATGATTTCACATTTTCCAATTATTTCTAAATGCTCTAAATTATCAATACAAATAGCTGATTCCCCCATTGTAAAATTTATAGAGTTAATTTTACAATTTCCATTTAAAATAGTAAATTGAAATCACTTTACATTATCTTGTTTTGTCCAAATAAATTTTTTATCTCCATCAACTTTAATTTTTTCAAATGAGAAAAAATCACAACTAAACTTAAGATTATTTTGTTTTTTAATAATAATATCTTTTGAATCAGGAATTGTAAGATTATCAAGACTCTCTTTTATGTGTAATTCTCTTGCTATTCCTTTATCATCAACTCTATCATAATCATATAATCTATAAGTTATATCACTAGATCTTTGTAACTCATAAACTACAACTCCAGGAGTAATAGCGTGAATTTTTCCTGGTTCAACATAAAGAAAATCTCCCCTTTGAACTTCTACTTCCTTTAATAATTTTTTTCATTCTCCATTATTCATTAAATTTTCAAATGAACTCAGATTAGTTGCTTTATGACCATAAATTAATTTAGCGTCCTTTGGACAATCCATTATATATCAACATTCTGGTTTTCCCAAAGAGTTATGATGAATTTTTGCATATTCATCGTTTGGATGAACTTGAACTGAAAGATAATCATTAGCTGTTATTATTTTTACTAATAATGGGAATTGTTCATCTTTACTTACTCCAAATTTATCTCTATTGTTTTCAAAAAAAGACTTAAAAGTAGTTTTATCTTCTAATAAAGACATTCCATTTTCATGAGCAGAGATCAATCAAGCTTCACCAATATCATTGCTTGGTATTTGAAAACCATATTCCTTAATTTCTCTCCACCCCAATTCTTTTGGAAAAGAAAGGTTTAATTTTTATAATTTTATTTTTCATTTTTCATTACCTCTTCAATTATTATAAAAATAGTTATTATTTAAATTCTTCAATAATTTTATTTAATTTTTTTCCTACGCCTGCATTTTGAACAGTATCAATGACTTCTTTAGATAATTCCTTAATACCTTCAATTGCATTCCCCACAGCATAGCAATTAGGAAAATCTTCAAACATTGGAAAATCATTATGTTCATCACCAAATAAATGAATATCTTCTTTTGATAAATCATATTTTTCCAATAATTTATTCAACCCTCAACTTTTTGTTACACCCTTTTTAAAAATCTCAACTCTACATTTATCACCTCTTGGAAATTCCAAAGCTAATACGTTATTATTTTTTACAATATTTCTAACATACTCTAATTGTTTATCATTTTTAACATTTGCTACTAAAACTGGAAAACTTTCATCTAAATCTAAACCCTTTTCAATTAATTGCTCTAAACTTTCATAATTATATAAAACTTTTCCATCAGGAAAATGTGAAAAATTTAAGTTCATCTTATTTTCAATTAATGACTCAATTCACTCTTCATCTTGAATAAAATGTGTTCTAAAATCATTTGGAACACAAATATCAATAGTTGTATTTAAAAATTTTTCTAATAACTCTTTAATTTCTGCTTTTTTAAAATGTCTTTTTGCAACATATTTTAATGTTTGAGGATCAATTACTGAAGCTCCATTAGAACAAATTACTGGCAAATTAATATTTAATTCTTTTACAGCAAAATCTGTTAAAAAATAGTTTCTTCCTGTAACAATAGTTAAACTATTATTTGAATTTTTTTGAAAATTTAATAAGTGTTTCTTATTTGCTTCACTGATAGTATCTAATTCAAAAATGATTGTCCCATCATATCAGTGGCTGCTATTTTTTTTATCTTTCTCATTGCATTCCTCCATTACAAGATTATTTTAACTTGATTTTTTCTAAAAAATATATATTTATAAACTTATATTAGGTTTATACTAATAAAGTAATATAATACAAAAATATTCATATTACTTTATTTATAACAAAATATTTAAGAAATAAATGGTTTAATTACTAAAATAAAAATTTAATATACCTACTTGTGAGTACTTAAATTTTTTAGTGTTTCTTAAAAGAGAGGAAAAAGAAAAATGACAAAAAAGTTTACAATTATTAAATAATCGTATTTCAGCTAAAAGATACCAAAAGGAATTCAAATTATCTGATGAACAAAAAACTGAATTATTAGAATCTATTAGATGAGCACCAAGTTCTTTGGTATGGAACCTTTTAAAGTTCTTTTAATTGAAAATAAAGAAATAAGAGAAGAAATATTAGCTGGTTGATGAAACCAAGTTGGAGTTACACAAGCTTCTGCAATAATTATTTGAGTTGCTTACAAGGAAGAATATTAAAAAATATTCATTTTAAAGAACAAACTGAAAGAAATATTCCAGATGGTTTTGAAAGTATTAGAGAAACAATGATTGGTGGAGTTAATGCAGTACTTACTTCATTAGATATGTCTATTAATGAATGAGCTGCAAGACAAGCATATATTTCTTTAGGAACTGTGCTTAATACTGCACAAGAAATGGAAATTGATGTTTGTCCAAGTGAAGGATTAGATTCAAATATGGTGGGACAAATTCTTGCAAAACATAATTTAATAAATTTAGAAAATGAAAAAGTTTTAGTTGGAATGTTTATTGGAAAAGTAGACACCTCTCAAGAATTTCATCATTCATTTTCAAAAACAAGAAGACCTGCTGAAAAAGCTTATAAAATAGTTAAATAAAAAAAATAATTTAATATCTATTCAACCAACATTTAAGTGTTGGTTTTTTAATTTATAAATAAATTTTTAAAATTAAAAAGTATATTTTATTTTTTTGTAAAAAACTTATCAAACCTATAACTTATTTTTTGACTCTTAGTTAATTTTTCATAGTCATCTTTATTAAGTATTTTTACTTGATACCTTTTACTATTTTTATTTAATCTGATTCAATTTCAAAATCCGTAAATAGAGTTAATTAAACTTGAAGCATATTGAATTATAAAAATAATTACTGTAGATTTTTCAAATAAACTATCTTCAATATTAATCAAAATAAAAGTTCACATAATTAAACTTACTAAATTTGTTAATAATCATAATGTTCATTGATCAACATATCGAAAAATCATTAAGATAATTGCCATTATAGTTCCCATTAAAATAAATGAATCAAATCATATACTATTTGCGTCACTAAACTTAATCATTAATAAGGAATAAGTAACTCAAACTATAATTAAAGTTAAATAAACCAATATCATTGCAGGTCATGATAAAAATCTTGACATAACATCTCCCTTATTATCTCTTTTTCTAAATCAAAGACCAAAACCAATTATATTCATTGGTATATAGAATGCTGCATGTAATATTATTGAACTAAACAAGGATCCTTGAATAAGAATTATAATATATAAAACAGAATTAATAGTTGCTACAATAAAAGCACTTATTTTTCCCTTTGCTCCAAGAATAACACCAATTGTACCAGTTATACCTGCAATTATTGCAATCGCCTTATCTTTTGCAACTATTCCTAGAGTTAATATTAAAGCTGTAGAAATAAATAAAAGTAAAATCTCAAATGGGTTTCAACCTGTTAATTCAGATTTTAAAAATTTCATAAAGCCATTTTGTTTTTTTGAAATTTGTTCTTCAATATTAATATTTGTTTCATCTCTAGTATTTTTCATATTGCTCCCTTAAGTACTTGATTACTTTGACATCTTCAATTTTAGCTCCTTGTACTTCCACTATTTTACTTGCAACTAAGTTTGCTAACTTCAAAGAATTTTCCATTGTTTTACCATTTGATAAGCTTAGCATAATGGTTGCAATATGAGCATCACCAGCGCCAAGTGTATCTTTGACTTTTTTTACTTTAATTCCATCTACTCGAACTAAAGTTTTTCCATCATAACAAATTACTCCACTCGAACCTAAAGTAACATAAATTACATTTCTATTTTGTAAATACAAACTTTTTATAGCTTCATCTAAATTTTTTATATTTGTATAGTCAATAATTTCTTTTTCATTTAAATGTAAAATCGGATTTAAACTCATAATTTTTTTCATTAGCTTTTTATTTATTGACGTTATCATTGGTCCTGGGCAGAAATAAATATTTTTTTTACTTAACTTAGCTAATTGATTAACTATTTTTTCTCCACCACTACTATATGCTTTGTAACCCTCAAAATAAATATTTTCATATTCATTTAAATTAATATTATCAAATCACTCTTTTTCAAAATCATCTTCCAAACCTGAATAAGTTATAAAAGTTCTTTCACCATCTGGTTCTATTAAGGCGATGCAATAACCATTGTCTTTGTAATCTTTTTTTAAAAGTATTTCATAATTTTCTTTAATAAGTTGCTCTTCAATAATTGATCCAAAAACTCCCTGCCCAATTGGAACAAATAAAGAACAATCTTGATTTAATAATTTAAAAGTATTTGCTACATTATAAGCACAACCACCAACGCTTATTGTTCTTTGTTTAGAAACAACATCACCTGATCTTTGTGGTAAATTTTCAACTTTCATTATTATATCAACAATTGCAGAACCGATAATTAAAGTTTTCATGTTTAAATACCTTTTTCTTTTAAATAAGTTTCAATTTTTTTAATATAAAAATCAAAATTTATTTTATTACTTTCTTTAATTATTTTAACAAAATTTTTATTAATTTCTTCAATACCAGTATATGCTCCACAAATTGCGCAAGCCATTGCTCCAATAGTATCTGTATCTCCTGCTAAATTTGCTGCAAGAAAAGCAGCTTTGTTTACATTTTTAGCATAATATGCAATTGCAATTGCTGTAGGAACTGATTCACTAATATTTACCCCTGCTCCAATAACATCATATAGCTCATCAATAAATTCAATATCTTTATCTTTAAAACGATCTGCAATTTCAATTGCTAATTTAATTCTTTTAGTCATTGAAGGACTATATGTTTCACTTCCTACTTGCAAAGCTAATTTATCAACAAGATATAAATCCTCTAATATCTCTTCAAAGTTAGTTTTGTAAAGTGCTGAATTAACACACATAGCAATTATTGAAGCTCCTGAAATAGTAATATCACTTGTATGAGTAACTTGTGAAACTTTAAAAACGTAATCTACTAATTGTTGATGTTGATTTTTTTTAAATAATAAACCAATTGGTGCTATCCTCATTGCTGATCCATTACTTAATGCCTTTTTTGTTATTTCAATTGGCTCTAAATTATTTTTAATCATTTTTAAGGCTTCTTTTGAAGTTGGACCTAAAATGTTTTGTTCAAAAGCTTTATTTTTTTCAGCTCAAATCAATAAGTTCTTTGCAATTATTTTTTTATCTGGAATAAAATTATTTTCAAATAAAGAATCTAAAATGACTAATGCCTGTGCAGTATCATCAGTAAATTGACCTTTTTTATAATTTTTTGCAATATCATTTTCTTGAGGTCCATCTAAAAATTCAGTAATATAATCTTTAAAGAAATTTCTAACTTTATTTCTTCCTCATAACTCAGCAGGCATTCCCATGGCATCACCAATAGCCATACCATAAATTACACCTTCTATTTTATTTTTCATACTCTCTCCTAAAACCTATTATTAAATATTAAATTTGATTATTTTACAATAAGACTATAATAATTTTAATTATAATACTGTTTTAAAATAAATTAATTATAAAATTCATGAAAATCAAAAAAAAAAAAAAAAACTTTTTTTAGTTATTATTTTCAAACATTTCCATAAAAATTTCATAAACCTTATCTAGGTTATTTTTTTCGGTTGAAGATATTGCTAGAAATTTATCTTCTGGAGCTAAGTTTAAAGTTTGTTTCACTATTTTTTCGTTTTTTACAATATCATTTTTTTTACATTTATCTCTTTTAGTAGCAACTATAAATACCCTTATCTCATGATGTTTAAAAAAATTATACATTTCAATATCATCAATAGTTGGTTTATGACGCAAATCAACTAATTGACAAATAAATTTTAACTCTTCTCTATTAGTTAAATATTCATCCATCATTTTACCAAAAGCTAATTTTTGATCACGATTTACTCTGGCATAACCATAACCCGGAGCATCAACAATTCTAAATTCTCCATTATTGATATCAAAGAAATTTAACAATCTTGTTTTACCAGGTGTTGATGAAGTTTTAGCTAGTTTGTTTTGATTTGTAAGTGCATTTATAAAAGTTGATTTACCAACATTACTTCTACCAATAAAGCACACTTCCTTGATATTATCTTGTAATCAGCCACTCTTATTTGCAGCTGATGTAATAAATTTTGCTTGCTTTATCATAATGTTTTGTTCTCCACTTTTCAATTATAAAGATAAAATTTTATCAATTTCTTTTAACATTTTTTCGAAGTCTTCTGTTTCTTCAAACATTTCATCTCGTGCTTGTAAATTAGCATCACTTTTATTTGAAATCTCTGATTCGTATAATAATCTTAGTTTTCCTACTAAATCTTCTTGCGTTTCAATTGTTTCTTCTAAAAACTTATTATGCTCATTTAGATATTTATTACGTAATTTACTTTTACCTTTATTTTCTTTTAATGACTCTAAATAGGCAATTTCAAATTCCATATATTTTTGATAATTTTTGCTTTTCATTGCTTTTTTTGATTTTTCTGAAAATATTTTCTTTTCTTCATTGCTTAATATTTTTTTTAGCATACTTTTACCCCGATCTTAATTATATGTAATTATTATAAAACATTTTATTGACTAAAAATGTTTTATTTATAGTTTATTTTTATTAAAAAATCATATAGTTCTAAACTATAATTTAATTTAATAATATCTTCAAACTCATTTTCATCCTTATAAGTAATGAATATTAGCGTTCTTTTAAGATTATATTTTATTTCAATAATACTTTCTAACCTAATAATTTCATTAAATAAGAATAACTGATTGTCATGTTCAAATGCTACTATAGAATTTTGCTTAATATTTAATATTAGTATATAAATAAATATTTGAAGAGTATAAATTAAGTAACAAATTGTAAAAGCAAAACCTAGATATTTCATATCTTTAAAGATTAAATTTATAATAAAGAAACCTGTTAATAAAATAAACATTGATATAAATCCTATAAAAAAATAATATATAAAAAAAATTGATAACTTCTTATTAAAATATCTACTTTCTGATCATAGAGAGCTCATTTTTCTAATTCTATTAAAATAGAAAGTAAAAAAAACTACTAAGGTAATTGAAGTAAGTATGGAAAAAATATAGCCACTTATAACACTGCCACTTCAAACATTTGAGTAAATCATAATTATTTATCTCCTTTTTTTAATTCATTAATTGTAAGCAATAAATTAAAATCTTCTAATAAGAAAATATATTTATCATTATCCACTTCTAATTCAATAAATCTATTTCAATTTTTTTTGACATAGATGAGTAAATAATTACAAAATATCACATCTACTAAATTATATTCAAAATACTGCTTTTTTAATTGAATCATTATTCTCTCATTTGTTATATAAATTGATGAGCTAATATTTGATTCTTTTAACTCTTTACTATAGTTCTCTTTTGCCCTTTTATTTTTTAACTTAATTTTATGAAACTGTAAATTATTCACAAAAAAATAACATTTTTCATTCTTTGGTAACTTAAATTTAATTGCTACTTCTTTAAGTTCAAATTTTTGTCTTAATTCATCTAATTCTTGCTTTTGTTTAAAATTTTTACTTTTAAAGTTTTTATATTTATCTTTAAAAATTAATGCCAAGATTCCTGTTATAAATACCATTAATAATCAAATTAAAACTATAAAAATAACTGCTATATTTTTACTTGTCATAGTTTTAACCCCTTTTTTATTTATATTATAACAATTATAGTTTTGAATTTTTCACTTTTAAATAGTTCAAAATAAAGCTAATAATATCTAATTTTAATTACTTTTATCTTATTATGAAAAAAGACAAAAAAAAGTCCAGACCTAAATCTGGACTAAAACTATTTAAGGGTAAAATAATTTTAAATTTAACAACTTGAATTGTTCTAGGTACTTATTTGCTTTTTTCAAAGCATTTTTTACAAGTAGCATTAACTTGTAGCTTCCTGATCCCACCCTTACACCCTTTTGTTTCAATTTTGAATTAAAACAAACAAGAAAGCTTGGAGATTCTATTATTTAATAAAATCAGTACTTTTTTAAATAATTACTTTGTTAAATTATATTTTAATATTTGTAAGTACTTAAAATACTTTACAATCTTTATTATTGATTATTTAAATAAATAATCAATAATAAATAGATAACATAAAAGACTTTTTATGTTATTTTAATATTTTTATGTTTAAAAAAAGTTTGTAAATATTATTTTTTTTGATATATTTATATTAGCTGTTAATTTGCTAATTTTATTAACAGCAAAACATTATAGTTGTTGTAAGCCCTCCCAAGTTTATAATAACTGCAGGGAAATATGATTATTATCATTTTTAATTAAGTCATTTATTTGAATGTATATATACATCAATTAAAATATGACAAATAAGATAATATAAATATATTCCCTTTTTTTTATGAAAATTTTAAATAATTTAAAAAATTTCACTTAAAGCTCTATTTCAAAAATAGAGTTTTTTTTAATTTAGTTATCACCTGTTAAAGTACTTTCATAATTAAACAATATTATAAAATATCAATCGAAAACAACATTTTAGTATATTCGATATAAGTCAAAATATTTTTTTATCTCCATTGATAGTATTTCTTTTGACATAATTATTTTATTCCTTTTATTTTATTTTGCAATAAAAAAGTGAAAAAAGTGAAAAAAAAGCCATCAAACGAAAATGAACCCCAAATAGTAAGTACAATAAAAAAACGATTGTACAATTTATACTAAGAGGAGGTTCATTTTTTATGGCAAAAAAAGAACAAGAGTTTATTAAATACTCAAACGAATTTAGAAAAATAGTTGTTGAATATAGTGATAAATATTCAATATTTATCACAACTGAACAATTTAATATCCCTATAGGGACAATAAAAACTTGAAGATATAAAAGAAATCATAAAGGCTCTTTAGAGCAATTAAAACGTGGAAGAACAAAGAGTGAAAATTATAAGGAGAAAAATCAGATACTAAAAAAGTTCCTTGACTTCTACATGCAACAAAGAAAATAAAAGTAATTTTTATTAAAAGAATGTTAAATGAATATAAGCTTTATTTAATGTTAGAAGTTTTTGATATTAAGCGTTCTTATTGAGATAAATATAAGAATAAAATAGAAGATTCAATGGTAAATCAAATGCATTTAAATAATATTAAAATTATATTTAAGTTGCATAGATCACAATTTGGATATCGTAAATTGACAGAATATTTAAATAAGCTCTATGATAAATTGGGCATATTTAAAATCAATCACAAAAAAGTTCTAAGATTAATGAAAGAAAACTTTATTATGTCAATTTATCAAAAAAAAGTAAGAAAAAGAATAGCAAATAAAGTAAAAATTAAACAATCAACTCATAACTATTCTGATTTAATCAAACGTAAATATTTTGATGCAAAAATCCCCTTAAAAGTTTTATATACAGATATCACTTACTTAACCTTCAGAGGTCAAACTTATTATCAGTATACCATTATTGATCGAGCTACACGTCAGATCATCGATTACAAGATTGGTAAAAGAATGACAGTAAAATTGGTTTTAAATAATTTAGAAGATGCATTAAATAAAATCAAGAAAATAAAAAAGAACTGAGTGGAATTATAATTCACTCAGATCATGGAAGTCAATACACATCACTAGTTTGATTCAAAAGATGTAGTAAAGACAATATAATTATATCAATGGGAGCCAAAAAAACTTGCGCAGATAATCAAGTAATTGAAAGTTTTCACTCACTTCTTAAAAAGGGAACAATTCATAATAATATCTATAAAAGTTTTGAGGAGTATATTTTAGATATAGTTAAATGAAATGAATGATATATTAAAGATAAAGGCAACTTATTAAAATTAGAGGCAATTAAGCAAATTTATTCAACTATAATATTATTAAGTAAAAAGAAAAGCTAGCTCATGCTAGCCTAATATAAAATTATTTAAGTATATTTTTTATTGTACTTACTATTTAGGGTTCAGTCTCAATAATGGCTTAAAAGGTTTTTTTTATTATTATTCCTTTAAATTGAGTTTTTGCAATTATTGCTTAATTGAAACTCTTCTAAATTTTCTAATGAGATCTCTATCATGTTTTTTATAGCCTCATCTGTATAACTACCTATATGAGGGGTTATTATAACTCTTGGTGAAAAATTTATTAATTGTTCATATACTTCAAAGGGAAGTTTAGAATTTTTAAAATCCTTAAAAAATATCTGAGATTCATTTGAAAGTGTATCTAATGCTACACCCTTAAGTTTATTTGTTTTAACTGCTTCCAATAAATCCTCATTATTAATTAATTCTCCTCTTGACATGTTCAAAAAGAAAGAACCGTTTTTCATTTTATTAAAGAAATTCTTATTAATAAATTCATTATTTTCTCCTTCAATTAAAGGACAATGGACTATTATTGTATCACTTTCTTTTGCAATAGTTTCAAAATTAACATAAGTTAAAATATCTTCATTTAATTTATTAGGAAAAACATCATAACCTAGTATTTTTGCTCCCATACCTTTAAATGCTTTTGCACTTTCCATTCCGATTCTTCCAGTTCCTATTATCCCAATTGTAGAATTTCTAATTTCTTTTGCATACATAAAGTTGTCCACAATAAAATTTTTTTCTTCGCTTCTCTTTTGCATATAAAAAATATTTCTCATCATTCCAATAGCAAGTGAAACAGCAAGTTCGCTTACAGCATTTGGTGAGTAAAATGGAACTCTTGCTATTCTAAAACCTAATTCTTTGGCATAATTTAAATCAATATGATTATATCCAACTGTTCTTGTAAGAACATATTGAATTCCATATTCTTTAAACTTATCTAAATTTATTTTATCAGCAATACAATTTGCTCTTAAAATAACTGCATATGCTCCTTTTGCTGTTTTAATATTCTCGTGTGTTAATAAATTTTCTTCTAAAATTAGCTCATAAGTGAACTTATTAGCAACTTCTTTAAATATTGCTCTTTCAGACTCTCTAACACCATAACATACAACTTTTTTAGACATATTTTTTCTCCTAACTAAACAAATTAGTTGCTGCAATAACTTTAACTATAATAATTCAAAATGGCATCATTATAACAGACATTATTGTTGCTAAAACTGATAAATTACTAGCAAGAATTTTTTCTTTATCATATGAAATTGCATATGATATAACGACAGAAGCTGGTGGTGCTGCAGTCATTACAACAAGTGCTCCTAGATTTGCTTCTGTAAGAACACTATTACCTGTAATTACTTTTCCAATTGCTGCATAACCAACCGCCATTAATAAAATAATTAATGGCGATACTATTACTTTTATAAATGTTGAATACCATACTAGTTTTGACTTAGCTGCAGCTTTTATATCACTTGAAGCTAAACTCATTCCAATAGCCAAATATGCTAAAGGTGTACAAATTCCAGCAACTAGTTTTAATGTTTTACTAATTGGTGGAAATAAAATATCTATTCTGAAAATAGAATAATTTACTTCACCCTTTTTTATTAAATCAATTCCAGGAATTAATTGTGTAACTCAAATAAATAAACCTACAAAAGTGGCAATTAAAATAGGATTTATAAAAATTGCTTTTAAGCTTTTTTTTATTTGAATGTTTCTTTCCTTTTTATTTTTTCTCTTTTCCTCAGCAGGCAGTTTAGCAAGTTCTAGTTTATGTTCTTTTTTTTCTTCTCTTGTAAGCGTAACTGCAAGGTTTTTTCGACTCATAATCATTAGTGCTAAACTATATAAGAATATTCTATATGGTACATTGAACAAGTTTCCTGATAAAGTTCCTGCTTTATCAAAAATTGCTCCCACTATTGGTAAACCAAAAAAAGTTGTTGAAGCTAAAGCAACACACATTGCTAAAGTATCTTGAATATCTTTATTGGTTTTTAAAAAAAAGTATCTTGAAGTAAATAGCATAATGGAATAAAATAAAAAACCAATAATTAAAACTCCAAGTTGATTAATAAGATCTTGTACTTTGATATCTATTAAGAATCCATCCAAAGCAAGCGCAGGTAATCCGATTAGCATAACAACTTTTACAAATACTTTATCTCATTCCTTATTAAGGATATTTTTTTTAGTTAATATATAACCCAAAAAAATTACTGCTAAAGTTGATAAAATAGCTCCTCAAAACCCTCAATCGCCAAGTACCTTGACTACGGTTTCTCCAATATTTGTTGACAAATACATAAATTTTACCTTTCTAAAATTTTTTTACTTTTACTATAAATTAGTAAAATTTTAATTGTTTCTTTGTCCTCAACTATTATTTTATGCTTAACAAATAATTTAATTTTAGTTATTAATTATTTTTATAAATTAAAAAATCTTTTTACTATGGTAAAAAGATTCATTTTCAAATATTTACAAAATTTAAAATTTATATGGAAAATTAAGTTCCAAAAATTTTTTTCAACCAGGATTTGGCGAATGATTAGGATAAATTTTTCAATATTTCTTTTGAGCTTCAAAATAAGAATTAGCTTCTATTATATTATTTCTTACTAAGTACATAAAAACAATACTTGCACTTCTATTAACTCCTCAAACACAGTGAATATAAATTTTCTTATTTTCTATATTATCTTCAATTTGTTTTATTGCATCTAAAATTAGTGACTCATCAATATCTTCAAAATAAGGATAATCTTCAAAATTATAAAAGATTCTATTACTTTTTTGGTCGATTAATTTATTTTCTCCTTCTTTTGGATTTTGATCAAGAAAAATTTCTTGAGCACAACTTAAAATTAATTGTGAATCATTTGGAATACTGTTCATATCTCCAAGATATAAATTTTCAACTATTTTTTTACTCATTGTTTTTACCCCTTCTTAAATTCATACTGGTAAGAATTTTGAGAAAAATTCTGAAGCTGAATCTATAAATAAACAATCAAAATTAGTTACACTTTGAACTGCAACATTTTTATTTTTAATAATTCTTACACAAATATGTGTTTCGTCATCAATAACACTTTCTAATAATAAGATTGGACCCAATTGAATGCTTGGGATAATTTCATTTAAACCTAAAATACTAGGATTTCTTAAATATAAATCAAATAATTTTTGACTTTCTTCTTCTGATTTATTGCTTAAATCAAGATAATGACTTAGTGAGTTTTGATTGCTTGCTCTTATTAATCAGTTTCTATTATCAAAAACTATATATAAATTAATAACTTTATAATCATTGTTTCTAAATGAGACTTTATATATCTCTTTTAATTCACCAGAGTCCTTTGGCTCATAAAACTCTATTTCACTACAATTACTCTTATTTATTTCTATATTTAACTGCTTCAAAAAATCTTTCTTTTCCATAAATTGTCCTCAATAAAATTATAAATAAAATAACTAGCTTTTGACTAGTTATTTTATTTATAATTAAATTTATTTTATATATAGTTAGGTGATATATAAAATACTTGTTAAAAATATAATTTTCTTTGTCCTTTTTTAATAAGACTGCAATTTATATTGTATTTTTTAAAAATATCAATTTTAATTTGTTATCTCTTTTTTATTTTAAAAATATATATTAATTCAAATCTAAGTAAATATAAAATTCAAGATATTTAAATAATAGTTATTTAACCCTACCTATTCTAAGTAAGGCAATTTAATTTTATATCTTCATAATAAAAAAAGAAATAAGTAGGAACAAATTTAAAAAGATTTTGGAAAATATAAAAAAAAATAGATAAGTACAATTTTTTTATAATAAATTAATAGTTTTTTACAGAAATTTCTTTAAAATAATATTAAAGGAATGATATAAATGAATTATAAAAAAAGTTTAAAAAAAATAAAAAAATATCACTATAATTGATTAAATATTACATTAATGATCCTTCTTTTTCCTATTGTATTAATTTTATCAATTTTATGTTCTATTATCTTCGTACCATACTTGTTTAAGTATACAAGAGAAGGAAAATATAAGGGTGTTGAATTTAATACCTACGAGCACTTACTTTATGATTTGGACGTTAAAAAAATTAATAATTTTAACATTAAAAAAGAACAAATTAGAGAATTCAATATTGGTCCCACTAGTGAACAAATTAGTGCTCTAATTGTTAAAAATAAAGATTCAAAAAAATGAGTTATTGGACTACATGGTTTTAAAAGAAATAAGTATATGGGTTTAAGAGGAGTTTTTCATCTTTATGAAAAAGGTTATAATATTATTTGTTTTGATGCCTTCGCTCATGGTTCAACTTATGGCAAATACTCTGATTTTGGACTTACAAATGCAAAAGTACTAAATGAGGTAATTACTTGAGTTAAAAACTCATTTGAAGTTGAGGAAATTGGAGTTTTTGGCACAAGTATGGGTGCTACTAGTGCAGTATTTTTTGCAAATAAATACTATGAAAAAAATAAAATAGATTGACTAATTGCCGACTGTCCATTTACTCAAGCTGTTCCACAAATTAGATTCTTTTTGCAAAAATATATGATAATCCCTTGATGATTAATGTCATTAGGAATAAATCGTAATTTTAGAAAATATGCTAAAATGAACATTAAAGATGTTAATTTACTAAAAGAATATAATAATATAAATGATCTAAAAATTTTATTTATTCATGGTAAAAAAGATGATTTTATTTTATATCATAATTCAGTTGTTCTATATTCTTTAAAAAACTTAGTTGAAAAAGTTAAATTGAGTCAAATTAAGTTATATGAAAATGCAAAACATTCAAGTTCAATGCATAAAAATTTACAAGATTATATTGATACAACTATTGGTTTTATCAATAATTAAAAGGTTTTATAAAACCTTTTTTTATACCCTATTTATTATAAAAAGAAAAAAACTTCTTTACAGAAGTTTTTTTAGCCATATTAATTAAAATGACATCATTAATAAATTATTTAGAAATTTAACATAAAGCAAGACAATTGTAATATTATTACTAAAACCAAAACCCTATTTAAATAAAAGCTAAATTATATTATTTTGATACTCTTTTTAATGATAACTTAGCTTGGTCTTTGCTTTCATCAACTGAAATAACATATCCATCCATTTGTTGACCTACTGTTACATAGTCAGCTACGTTTGTTACGTAAGCGTCAGCAATTTCTGAAATATGAATAAGACCCTTGTAGATTTTACCATCAATTTCAGCATCACAAAATGCTCCGAAATCGACAATTTTAGTAATAGTAATATTTACAATTGTACCCATGTTTCGTTCTCCTTTACAATAACTATAAACTATTTTTATGAATAAAGGTAGATAAATTAAAAGAAATTTAAAAATAAATACTTTAGTGTGCAAAAATAGCTATTTTATTAAAAAATATCACCATTTTTTAATATTAAGTCCTTATATCAGTAAAATGATTTTTTCTTATATCTTTTTAGCTCTTTTAAGTCATTTTCTGTTCTATCTACATAGATAAAACCATAACGCTTTTTAAACCCTTGATGAGAAGATACTAAATCAATAGCACTTCAGGGATTATATGCAATAACTTCAACACCTTCTGAAATTGCTAATTGCAATTGTTCAATGTGCTGATGATAATATTCAATTCTCATTTGGTCATTAACAGTCTCATTTTCAAGTTTTTCTGATAATCCAAGTCCATTTTCAGAGATCATTAATGGTAATTGATATCTTTCATATACCTCTCTTAATGTAATTCTTAAACCTACTGGATCCATTGCTCATCCATATTCTGTTTTTCCTAGATATTCATTTTTTGAATAGCTAAATAAACCATTAATATCAAACATGGTTTGTTGATCTATTTTAATAGCCTTATTAGTATCTTCTTGATTTTCTTTTACTGTTCCTGATGTATAGTAATTTATTGATAAAAAATCAGGTTTACCTTTTTTAAGAATATCTAAATCATTATCCAATATTTCTGGCATAAGATTATTATCCAAAAAATATTTTTTAGCAATTGGATTATAAATTCCTCTAACAATGGCATCTAAATAGTATCAATTTCTCATTATACTAGCATTTTGAGCGCTTAAATAGTCCTCTGGTTTCTTAGAATCAGGATAAATACAAACATTGTTCAGAGCAGGTCCTATTTTTGCTTGTGTAGAGTATTTTCTTAATAAATCAATAGCTTTAGCTTGAGCAATAAACATATTATGAGATTGCTGATACAATTCCTTTTCATTTACTGCAGTTTGTGAACCATTTAAAATAGAAACTTTACTTCCAATCATGATCATTACATTTTGTTCATTAAATGTAATTCAGTATTTTATTTTTTTAGCAAATCTCTTAAACAGTGCCTCAGCGTACTTTAAATAGGCATTTACTGTTAATTCCCTATTATTTCACCCACCTTGTTCTTGTAATGAGAGAGGTAAATCAAAGTGATATAAAGTTGGAATTGGTTCAATATTATTTTTAATTAGTTCATCAATTAAATTTTCATAAAATTGCAATCCCTTTTCATTAATTTCTCCATCTCCTGTTGGTATTATTCTTGACCAAGCAATTGAAAATCTAAAAGATTTTAAGCCCATCTCTTTAAATAAAATAATATCTTCTTTATATTTATGATAAAAATCTGATGCAACTTTAAAATCACTAACATCATCTCCATATTTTTTTATATCTTGAACAGACATCCCTTTATTATCTTCGTTATAAGCTCCTTCAGATTGAAATGCTGAAATAGAAGCTCCTCATAGAAAATCCTTAGGAAAATTATTTTTCTTTAATTTCATATTTAACTAACCGCCTTTATTTTGATATCTTTTTTTCTTAAATAATCATTGTTAATTTGAGTCAAACCATAATTTATATCTAAAGAATGTATTGCATTAAAATATTGATTATTAAGTTTAACTAAATTTGAAAATTCTACATCATTTGCAAATTTTTCAGTATTTTGAGACACTAAATCCATAAACTCATCTTGCTTACTATTAAATCATTTTGATTTTTCTTTAACATTTTCTTTAAACAAGTTAATTTCTTCTAGCATTTGCTCTTGCTTATTGTTTTTTTCAAAATTTTCAAATGTATTATATAGATTTTTTATTTTTTCAATATCTTCTGTTTTACGTAATTTTTTTAATTTTAAAAGATATTTATTTTTTTGTAGTTCGTACTTCTCACTATATTTTTCATAAACAGCTTCTTTTTTATTTAAAATAATTATTTCTTTTTCTAGTTCTTTGATATTTTTTAATTCTTCTTTTGAAAAGAAATTATTTGTTCTTAATAAAAAGACATCTAATTGAGCATAAGCTTCTTTTTTAGTTAAATTATTTCTTTGACAATAAGCATAAACTAATAATTTATTTATCTTTTGAATTTCTTTTAATTCATCAGGTCTTTCTTTATAAATCAATAATGTTACTAAAGCACTTGAAGCAAGAGTTATTAATAAACACATTGAAAACATTGCTACATTAACAGAGCCACCAGGAATATAACCTGTTATTGAAAATATTCCATAACCTCCTGGAACATGCATTTTAACTCCAATAATACCAGAGATCATTCCACCAATAGCAGCTCCAATATTTCCAGCCATAAATGGTTTTTGTTTTGGTAAGTTTATTCCATATAATATAGGTTCTGAAACCCCTATTAATCCTGCTGGAATATTTGCAATTCCTATAGCTCTTAATTTAGCATCTTTGGTTCTAATAATTAAGCCAATTAAAGCTCCTACTTGTCCATAAACACCATACATTAAACCTGGACTTAATAATTGTGGAATTTGTTGTTGAACTTGTACAGAAATTGGCATTGCAATAGCAATGTGAATCCCAAGGACAACTGCTGGTTGTCAAACAAATGAAAAGATAGCAACCCCAATTCCTAAGGGAAGTAATCCAATTTGATTTACAAGATAACCAATTCCATATTCAACAAGACCTAATGTTGGTCCTACAAAAAAGAATGTTGCACTTACTATTACAATAAAAGCAAGTGTATGTCTAAAAATTATATCTACCATTGATGGCATTCAAGTTTTAATTCATTTATCTAATCAATAATATCCAATCATTGCAGCTACACAAGGCAATATTGTATTTGCGTATGCTTTAATCCCTATTGATACATCTCCTATTTTGAATCAAGTTCAAATAGGAGTTGCATTTTGAAATAAAAATGGATTTGCAATTACTAAACAAATTAGTAACCCCATTTGAGAATTTCCACCTAAATATCTAATTGTATTGTAACCAACAAATAATCCTAGAAATTTAAAAGCAACATCCGTAATAATGTAAAAATACTGACTAAAGTGATCAATTTCTTCTAAGGAACCCGCTGGCCCAGGTTTAACTAAAACTCCAGCTTGAATTAAAATACTTTGAACAGCCATTAACATTCCCACACCAATAAAAATTGGTAAATTAGGAACCATAACCCCTGCTAAAGCAGCCATAATTCTTTCTTTAAAAGGTCTTTTTACTTTAACTGCATTTGTCTCTTTCAAAAGATTATCATTTAGTATAGTAAAGGCTGTAAATACTTTTTGAACCTCTCCACCAATAATTATTTGAAGCTCTTCACCATTTCAATGAGTCCCTTTTACTAAACTTAGTTTCTCTATACTTTCTAAATCAACTTTTGATTTATTTTTAATAATTAATCTAAAACGTGTCATACAGTTATAAAATTTAGAATAATTTGCAGAAGTTCCTACAAATTCATAAATATCTTCTGCTACTTTATCATATTTATTTATAGATATAAGTGCATCTATATTTTTTAAGATATCTTTTTGATTATCTAAATAAAAATAACCAATCTCATCACCTTTTTTAACACTTTTTACATCATCATTTAAAACAAATTTTCAATTCTCTTCTAAATTCTCTTCAATAACTATCGGAGTAGCAAGAGAAAGTTTATTTTTCTTTATCATATCAAAATTAACTTCAACAAGTTTATCTTTTAAAGAAACTTGTTTATTAATATCTGTAAAAATTTTAAAAGGCTTTCCTTTTAAATTCACTGTATCTAATCCTATATGAATTAAAACATTTGGACCATTTTTACATTGTATAAACATCGCATGTTTTGTATCAAAAATCATATTGATATTTGCTTCTTCAAATGGTGAATAAAAAATATTAGATTCTGGTTCTATATAAATACCATCTCCAAGCATTTTTTCACTAAAAACACCATCTTTTAAATCTTCAATTTTGAAAATTTTTCCATCACATGGTGCATAAAATTTTATTTTTTCCATATTATCCTCCAATTAGTATTATCTCTAAAAATAAAATTAAAAAAAGACTCTTAAGTCTTTTTTCTTTTAAATTAAATTAATTAAAGTAAATTAATAGCTTCATAAAAAAATGCTAATATATAACTCATTGAAATATTTCTATAAATATAATTACTTGGAAATTCTTTTAAATCTAAAATAACTCTACTTTTATATGTATTAAGTTTATATTTCTGTGAACTTGAGCAAAATATAAATATATTTTCATTTGTTTTTATAATCTTTTCATAAATTTTAATTAGTATTTCATTACCTTGACCTGCAAAAAAAAGTAATATTGTGTCCTCTGAATTAATTTTTTCAAGATATGTATAAAATAAATAATCATTAACTATGTTAATAGTATCAATATTATTTAAATTAAATAACTCGACAATTAAATTGGAATAATACTTTAATTGACTAGAACTTAATATATAAACTTTGCGATCTTTAATGTTATTATAAATCTTAAAAACACTTTCCTTCATTTGAGAAAAAATATTTAGGTCTTTATTTTCTTGATTAAAATCTAAATTTGGAGCTATTTGTTCTAATAATTCAAATTTTAATAATGAGATTAATTCTCTATATCCCCTTAATTTAAGTTTTTTAGAAAACACTGTTAACAAACTTTCAGATACATGAATACAATCAGCAAATTCTTTTATAGATAAGAAATTCTGATTAATATACATTTCTATTAACTTTTTTGCAATTAGCGTATCATTCTTATTATCATTATTTTGTGATATTTTAGTTAACTTATCAAAAATCATAATTACCTTTTCTAATTATTTTTATTTAAATAATATTTCTTATATAAAAATAATAATAACTCAGAATTTTAAAATTATGTAGAAAATTTTAAACTCTATTAAATTTTACTTTATTAATTTAATTTTTATAATTTAGTCTCTAAATTATTAGTTTTAAATTATAATATTATACTCCTATTTAAAAAAGATGGTTAACCTCACCATCCCTTTAATTATATGTACTCTTATATTACTTTTCATTAAAATTAGATTTATTTATATACAATACAAAAATTAATTTATCTTTTTATTGTTACATTTAAGGAAAGTTCAAAGTCTCCTTTTATAGTATCAGATTCATATTTTTTAATAATAGTAGCTCCCGATAAATTCCCAGGACTTTCCATTATTGTAACTCAATTTAAACCTACAACGCTAGTTTCAGTACCTGGTCTATCCTCTATTAATCTAATTGATACCATTGTTTCAGAAGCCTCTTCGGTAAACACTCTATCATCATTTTTATAATCTGTTGCATTGACATTGAATTCTTCTTTAGTTTTAATATTTGAAAAAGATCAATATGGTTTTACTATCTTTTGTTTTTCATTAGGATTTGAATTAAAGTAATATTTATATTCATTTAATGTTTTTACAAATACTGATTGAGAATCGCCTATACCTAAGTCCAAAGTAATAATTTCTTTATGATTAAATTTTAGTAAATCATAAATTTGATATTCAGTAATAATAAAGAAATCACTCAAAATTTGTCAAGATGTAAAGTATTGATTTTTGTCATATCCAGAAAGTGAAATATTTTCATATTCAATATTATCTATCTTAAAATCACCAATAAAATCTACTTTGTATTGTTGGTCTAACTTATCATAAACATAAAAGTTTAATTTCTGAACTTCTACATTATCTGAAATTAATAGTTTTCAATAAAAATTTTTATCAATATTATTGCCAGAACTATCTAATGCTCCAAATTGGGCCTCTAGCTTTTCAATATTTAAATTTGTAATATTATTTTCTCTTTTATACTTTTGTCATTCAATTAAGTTTTCTTGCATTTCTTTTTTTCTATCATAACTTTTATTTGGTAAAAGTTCATTTTTATTATCTACTTCAAAATTTGAAGTAGATGTTTTTAATGAAAATTTATCATTTGCCTTTAAAGAATCTTCATCATTTTTTATTGTAAATGCTGTAACTTGATTTACAGAAGCTAATCCTAAACCAAAGATAGCTAAAGTGTTTAAAAGTTTTTTCATTTGTTTATTTTCCCTTCTTTCAAATTCCCACCCGCACCCATTTTTTAATATAATTAAATTTTATAACAAATATAATAAAAAAATAGAGTTATTAGATTTTTAATTAACTTTTAAAATTAATTTTATGAATTGATGTTATACAATAAATTCATTTATTTTCAAAAAATTTATTACGTTATTAAATTTTTTAAGATATAAATTGACTAAAATAAAAATATCCATTATTTATATTAATTTTTATTTTATATTTTATTATTTTTTAAATATTTTATTATTTTTTTCTGTTTTGACTCATCAAAGTTTTATGAATTAATTCCATATTTATTGATAGTTTTATAAGATTTACTAACGGTAATTTATTTTTAATTAAATATGAAAATAAATAGTTAATTTGATGATAAGTTTGTGCTGCAATTTACTAAGGAGTTTTCATCGGGATTAAATTTAAATGATAATATATTTTCTTGCAATAAGTATTTTCTAAAAGATTGAACATTAAAAATATCTTTTATAAAAATTTTATATTTTGAGTAAATACCTAAGCTCGCTTTTGATCCTTCAAATATTTTTTTCTAGTTTCTAAAATTATATAATTATCAATTATATCTGAAATCTCATCAATATTTTGAACATTTATAATTACAGTTTTTCTTGTTTTGAATAATCTATTAATAGATTTTCAACTTTATTTCTCCAATATGAATCTAAATTTACTCCAGGTTCATCCATAATAATAATTTCTGGATATTTTATAAATCATAAGATTAGATTCATACGATTTTTCATAACTCATGAAAAATCTTTTCTTTTCTTTTTTTTATTATCTCAAATATCAAAATACTGCATACAGTATTTTACTTTTTTATTAATTTTTGACTTTTTAATCCCCATAACTAATTCAGTATCTTTTAGAAAATTAAAAGCTGAAATATCATATAATGAGAAATCCATTTGAGTATACCCTATTACACGATTTGATTTATGATCGCTATGTGATTTTCTATTAATATTATTAGTAGTTATCTTTCCCTTATACTTTTTGATTATTGCTATAAATGGATATCATTTTTATTAGTAATTCAACAAAATCAGTACTTTAAAAAGACTTATCAAAAAAATATATTACACTTTTAGACTTACCTAACTTCCAAAAATTTTAACTCTAAATCATGTCCTCATATATAAAAAATAGTTTGCAGATATCTGCAAACTATTAAATTTAGATTATAATATTTTTTTATAAAAGTATTATAATTGATAAAAACTACCTAAATTTGAAGTTATATTTATTATTAAACATAAAAATATTATCTATGAAAATACAATAAATGCTTTTTCTCCAAATCTTGTTCCATCAATTATTTGATCTAAATCAAAGTACATATTTAAGTAACCCAAATTTCAATAAAATATTTTTTCATTATAATAATCACTATTTACCTTAATGTTATATATTGTTGAAAATATTCCTTCTTTATTATGACTTCTAGAGTATTTAGTTGTTGTCTCTCCTGACGCACTACTTTCACTA
The DNA here is from genome assembly GCF_964019925.1 of Spiroplasma endosymbiont of Cantharis nigra. Lineage (NCBI taxonomy): Bacteria > Bacillati > Mycoplasmatota > Mollicutes > Entomoplasmatales > Spiroplasmataceae > Spiroplasma > Spiroplasma endosymbiont of Cantharis nigra. Next base: position 362,015 of record NZ_OZ026470.1, on the reverse strand, counting down.
CTAATTGAAGATCTAGAATCAAATAAATATGGTGAAGTTAATGGTAAATTTGACAATTCTAAAAGATTATTTCTATAAGAAATTAAAGTGTTGTTAGCGCTCAATGAAAGAGCTCGACTCATTCTATGTACCCCACCCGTATTATCTCTTTCAAAATAAATTGCATTTGTAAAGTCAGATTTCTTAATAGCCATTAAAATATCTTCTTTGGAATTATTATTTTCCAAATAGTTATAATTATAATCAACACCAAAAATTTCATGAAATGCTTTAACTGATTTTATAGAAAATTCAGTCATATCATCTAAAATTTCTTCTGAACTTTGATTTGAATCAATTATATAATTAGTAGCTATTTTAAAGTCAGGTAAATTATGAACATATTCATCATCAGAAAATTTGATTGAAAGTCCAGTTAAGTCAACATACTTCATTGAAAATGAGTTTTTGTATTGTTCAGTTTGTTTAAGCTCTTCATTTAAGTGTAAATTTAGATCTTTAATAAAATTTTCTTTTTTTATATCATAATCCTTTTTTCAAACATTAAGATTCTTTTCAGTAAAATAATTATTTCTTAATATAAAATTTGTTGGATTAATATCAGGATTTTTTCTAAAAATACTTTCCAACATTAATTGACCTTCTTCAGTTTTATAATCAAACTTAATTGACTCTTCATTAACAAATGATTTTGGCTTATTAATAGAATTAAAAAGAGATGTTGACGTTAATTGTGAGCCTTTATAAAAATTATCTGTTTCAAAAGATAAAGGCAATGTTGGTAATTTACTAAAATAATTAGTTTTAATAAACTTAGTAATAGAATCTTTAAATCCATTTGTTTGTGCAGTATTATTTCAGTAATTGTCCATTTCTTTATCAATATTTCCATATGCATCTAATTTACTTTTTGATCCATTAATATCATTTCACAGTAAATTTGAGTATTTTATGGCATCTGAATCTTGTGATGAAAAATAATCCTTTGTAATATTTTTATAAAATTTATCAGATGAATCTTTTAATGTTGCATCATTTGTTAGAGTATATTTAAAAGAATCATTAATTTCTAGTAATTCAATATCTTTTTCACCTTTGTATTGAATTTGTATTTTAAAGTCTAATAAAACATTTCCTAAATATAATGATTCACTTTCATTTGTATTAATATCCAAAGTACTTCAATCAAACACAATTCCCTTGTATAAAGTACTTACATCATTTAAAAGAATATTATACTCATTAATAAGTTTTAATTTATTTAATTTAGATTCTAATTGAGTAATATCTAATATTCTATTAATATCATCAACTAAATGTACTAAGTTTTTTTCTCCAATTTCACTTGCAGTTCTACCCTTAAATGTTCTAATAGTAGTTTTATTTAAAAACTTATTTTCCTTTTCATTAATAGTTAGACCTATCATTTTTTCATAAACACTATTTTGTAAATGATCTACAAAAATTTTATTAACATCTTGCTCAAGTTCCTTAACTAATTTGTCATATTCTATTTCTGGTGGAGGCTTAGTTTCACCATTACCACATGCAACTACAGTTGCACTTGAAGTTGCAATTAAACTAACTGTTCCTAATAAGCTTAATAATTTTTTCATGTTTTCTCCTTAATTATTTTATAATAATACATTAATTTTATATTTATAAAAAACAAAACCTATGATTATAAAGAATAAATAAAGTCTAAAAACATTTTTAAAATACTTGTATATAATAGGCAATCTTAAAAGAAACTGACAATTATTGTCAAATAAATTGTGAGTTTTATATGTAAATAAGTGTAATTTTGATTATTATTTATCTATAAAGTGAATTTCTTGATTTAAATTTAGAATTTTTTATGGAACAAAAAATATTTCCATAATATCATAAAAGAAAGTATTTTTGCTATCATCTTTTTAAGGATTCAAGCTATTTTATTACAACTGTACTGTTCCTTTTTTTTCGGACACCTATATTTTATAACTAACTCTATTATTATTATAAAAATATTGATACATTTTCAAATTATAAATGTATTCATTTACAACATTGTATTTATATCCTTCCTTGATTGCTTCTCTTTTAAGACTACTTCAAAAACCTTCAATATATCCATTGTCCATTGATCTACCAATTCTAGACATACTTAAACCAAAACCAAATCACATTGTAGCTAAGCAATATTGATAAGATTTAAATTCTGAGCCATTATCAGAGTGAATAATTGAGTTTGGTTTAAATGTTCCAAATTCATTAACCATATTAAAAAATGACTCTAATACTAATTTCATACCTTTAATATTTTTAGTTACCTAACCATAAACCTTTTTAGTGTTTACATGATAAAAGGCACAAATGTATAGTTTGCATCCTGCTATTATTTTCTCGGTAATATCTACAGAGAAAATATCTCCATAATTTTTCAAATCTGTTTGATATTTAAATAATCTAGGATACTTAACAATTTTTTCTGGAGTAATTGATTTATTCTTTTGTATTTTATAGTTATTAGGTTTTAACTTTAGAAACTTCATTATTCGCAGAACTTTTTTATGACTACAATTTAGATCTAAATACTTCATTAATCTTCTAGAACCATAGATTTTAACTTCATTTTTATAAACATCATTAATTCTCAAAACCAAATCTCAATTAATTGCCTTAATTTTTGGTTTACCTTTTGATATTCAATCATAGTAAGTACTTTTTGCTAAATCAATTAGTCTACAAAGTCTTCTAACTGAAATATTTGGGTATTTAATTGTAAAGTTATAAACTACTTTTGATTTAAATGTATTTAACTCTCACTTATTTACTTCTTTCTATCAATCATTTCTCTTAATTCTTTAAACATTTCATCTCTTAATTTTAAATCTTCACTCTCTCTTTTTGATTTTTTAAGCTCTTTTTTTAAATTTATAATCTCCTCATTATTGACTTTAAAGGACTTTTTAAATCCACTTCTTCCATTTTCGTCATAAATTTTTATTCAGTTTTTTAATCTTTATTTATCAATTCCTACTGCTTTTGAATACTGTCTAATAACAAATTGGATTTATAAAAATTCAATACTAATTCAATTTTTTGATTGATTGAATACTTAGTCAAAATAAAACCTCTCTTCGTTCACAAATATTTTATATCAATATATAAAGTATTTTTAAAATGTGTCCTAAAAAAGGTTACACTACACTATTTTATTACAACTTTCTCCATTTTGATATTTTTCTAATACTATTCCCTTTTTTCATTATGAGTAATAAGCGATTATGTCCCTACATATTAACAAGCGACTTTGTCCTCCTTTATAATCAATAAATGGAGGTTTTATGAAAGGACTACTATTAAATACCATGAAACAAGAACAACTAAGATTAATTAAACAATTATCTTTAAGAAAAGAGTCTATTAAAAATACAGCCTATAAATTAGGTTATAGTGTTAGACACACAAGAAGAAAACTTAAAGAATATCAAGAGATTGGAGCAAAAGCCTTTATTCATAGAAATACCAATAAAATACCTATAAATAAAATTCAACAATTATTTAAAGATGAAATAATTGAATTATTTCAAACTAAATATTATGACTTTAGTATTAAACATTATTGAGAGTTAAGTTGAAAAAGAAAAATAAGTTACTCTGCAATTAGGCACATATTAATAGAAGAAAATATTTTAATTGATACTCTTAACAGAAAAACAAAAAAGGATATTCGTAAAAATTTAAAGGCAGCAAACCAAGAAAATTTAACACGCGAGTATCTTTCAAATTCAATTATAACAAGCAAACCCCATCCTACGCAAAAGAAAATTGTAAAATTTGGAGAAATCTACGAAACTGATGCTTCAAATCATCAATGAATTAAGAACTTAAAATGCCATTTGCATATTGTAATTGATAAAGCTAGTAAAAGGATTTTGGCAGGTTATTTCAGCGAACAAGAAACTACTGAAAGTTATTATAATATCTATAAAAAAGCCTTTAAACATTATGGTTTACCAAAACTAAATGTAAGTGATAATCGGAATGTTTTTAGTAGTAAAAATAATCGTGACCATTTTGGGGATAGTGTCTCAAATACACAATTGCAGTTTATTTTTCACTCTTTAGGAGTAAATACAAAAACAACGTCAATCCCTCAAGAAAAGGCATTAGTCGAAGGAACTTTTGGAACATTACAAAGAAGATGACCTCAAATAATTAGACTCTTAGATTTAAAAAATATTGAGCAGTTAAATAATTATTTACCCCATCTTATTCAGGAATACAATCAAGATTTTTCAATACCTTTAGAGCAATTAGAATCAGTAACTAGAAAATTTGATCAAGATGAAGATATTGTTTTCTCTTATCGAAGTGAAAGAATTATTGATAATGGTCATAGTATTAGTTTTAAAAAAGATAAGTGATTTATATGTAAGGGCTATACTCCAATTTACTTTAAACCAAAATTAAAAGTAATGATTATGGAAACAATAAATAAAAAGCATTATGCATTAATTGGAAATGACATTTACAATCTTATTCAAGTTGAAGATGAACGTTTACATGGAAATGTTAAAACACTATCTAATGAAGAATTTGAAACTACTAAAGTACCCAAAATTGACTCTCCTTGGAAAGCAACTAACTGATATTTTTTTGATAGAAAAAGAAAAAATACAAGATCTATTTATTAGATAAATCTTGTATTTTGGGACATAATCGCTTATTATCTACAATTTTTCTAATACTATTCCCTTTTTTTCATCTATTATTTTTGGCATAAAAAAACAACCTCTTTATTGAGACGTTTGGTCTCTATAGATTGTCTAATCATATTTATTATTAAATTAATTTTTAATATCTCTATTTTCTAATGCTTTATGAATTGATTCCATATTTATTGGTAATTTCACAAGATTAACTAATGGTAAATTATTTTTAATTAGATATAAAAATAAATAATTAATTTGACGATAAGTTTGTGCTGTAATTACTAAGGAATTCTCAATTTCATCATACTTAAATGATTTAATATTTTCTTGCAATAAATATTTTCTAAATGCCTCAACATCAAAGAAATCTTTAATGAATATTTCGTATTTTGGATATATACTTAATTCGTCAGTTGAACCTTCAAATATTTTTTTACCACTTTCCAAAATTGCATAATCATCAATAATATCTGAAATTTCATCGATATTATGAACAGTGATTATGATTGTTTTACCCTGATTTTTAAATTCAATTAATAAATTTTTTACTTTATTTCTTCAATAAGAATCTAAATTAGCTCCTGGTTTATCCATAATAATAATTTCTGGATCTTTTATAAAGCAAAGAATTAAATTCATTCTATTTTTCATTCCTCATGAAAAATCCTTAACCTTTTTCTTACGATGTTCTCAAACATCAAAATATTTCATTCAGTATTTTACTTTCTCATTAACTTTATTCTTTTTTACACCCATTATCATGCAACTATCTTTTAGAAAATTATAAGCAGATATATAATGTAAAGCAAAGTCCATTTGAGTATAATAACCAATCACTCTATTTGACTTATGATATTTTGGTGACTTTCTTTTTATGTTATCAACTGTTATTTTAACCTTATATTTTTTAATTATGCCTAATAAAGAATTTAAAAGAACTGTTTTTCCACCACCACTTGTACCTAAAAGACCTGAAATTCTTCCTTTTCCAATTTGAAAACTTATTGGTCCAATTGTATTAGATTTAAATTTTTTAATAAATTTGTCAAAGATAATTAAATTTTTCATATTTTTTTACCCCTTTTTTATTTATTATTGTAAATCTGAAGAATTAAATTTATAAAAAGCAATAAAATATAGAACTAAACTAATAGCAATTTGAGCAATTAAATATCAATATGTATCTATACCTTTATCCTAAGATTGTGGATTTATAAAACCATTTTTTACCTTTAGATTATAAGTTTTATATGGTAATAGTAAAATTTTTTGTGATTCTAATTCAAAATTAGATTTTAAATTCGGATTAAATCAAATATCATTATAGTTCATCCCAGCATAATATGTATAGTTTACAAGTACATTTGATAAGAAATTAAAATTAAAGAATGTATTGTAAACTGTTCTACTAGAAAGATATTCTTTCAATCTTCAGTTAACTCATCAAGTTGATATGTTGTAGCAATAACATAGTTCGAAGTATAATTTATGAAATAGTCTTCCAATATTCTAGTAGTAAACATTAATGGATTATAAATTGTTGAATAAAAATTTTCACTTGAGTTATAGTTTTCATCCATGTCCCCTTGAATAACTCTTTCTCCATCAGTTTGTTGAATTCTTAATCCGTTTAAGTTCATGAAGTGATTTTGATAAAGATCTTTTAAAACCTTTTTTGCAGGTAATGTTTCACCTTCATAAGTATTATTTACACTATTAATTAATTCTATATAACCATTTTCTTGTGTAACAATATTTCTCTGTTCATCAGTTTATTCTCAACAAGTACCAATATTATTTGTATCACATGACTCAAGTTGAATATAATCATCAAATAAATAATAAAAATTTTTTTGAAAATCATTTGTATATGAATTAATAAAATTGTTAAATTCTAATAATTCACTTAAAATATTAAACTTATTATAACCATTTTCATCATAAGTTTGTCGATTAGTATTTTTAATTAGAGCCTCCAATTCTTTTATACTAATAAATTTATATTTTAAATAAGTTTCTACTCTTATTTCATCACCATATTTTCAATCTGAAATTTCAGATTGAAAAGGAACTGATGAAATCTTTGCATCAAAGCGAATTTTTAAAGGTTCATCATCAATAATTCCCAAATCTTTTCAAAGTCTTTTTCTATTATTTATATTTTCATCTGTATTTATTGTACTAATTCTATATTTTTGCTCTAGAAAATTATCAACAATATACTTAATTAAGTTTGGATATGCAATTTCAGATTTATTTACATAAGAAACTAAATCAAAAGAGTTATAAACACTATCTACTTTTAAAAGAACATTACCTGATTGTCCTGAAAAAGTTAAATTTTGTGTTTTTTCTGATGTTTTTAAGAACTGATAAGGTAAAGATGAAATAAAACTAAAAGACATAATTAAAGTAACTATAACTATTGCTGCTTGTGGAGAAAGAACAGCTAATAAAAATAATATAAAATTTGATAATAGTATTATAATTAAAAATAAATATATTGTATAAACAGTCGCTGCTCTAAAAATAACAAGACTACTAATATTTGCTATTGCAATAATTAAATAATTAATTGTAAATAATAAAAAACAATAAACTAAAATAACTGCATTTGTTGCAACAAAAATCTTTGATCTTTTTAAATGTTGAGTTGAGATTATATTTATTTTTTATCTGTTTTTTTAACATAGAAAAAATAATTTAACAATCTCGTTGAGATTAGAATTACAATTGCACACGTATGTATTAGTACATAATAATTAAAAACTATCATTTTTATATCTGATGTTTTGAATATCATTAAAATAATACCTACAAGAACTGATAAAATAAAAATGACAACTTTCTATTGAGTGAATATAATTCTCTAAGTATACATAATGTTAAAAAAAACATAGAATGTATACAAAGAGAATTTTTTATATGTCAAATGTTACAGGTAATAAATCAAATATTTTAAGTATCAAACAAAAGCAAGAGTTAGTAAATAGACACTATAATGAAAATAGAACTTTTAGAGAGCTTTCAATTGAATATGGTGTATCTTATTCAACAGCAAGAAACCTTTGCATAAATTATAAAATATATGGAGCTGAATGTTTAATTTCAAAAACAGGAAAGCACAACAAGCATTCTAGTGTTAGACCAAATTCTTTAGACCCAAAAGATAAGGAACTAGCAATTCTTAAAAAGAAAATTAAATGATTAGAAATGGAAAATGAAGTTATAAAAAAGTTCAATGAAATGATGGAAAATCAAAAGAAAAAATAAATTATATTTATAAAATCATAGAAGAATTTAAATACAAATATCGTATTTCGGATTTATGTAAGCTTTTAAAAATTACTAGATCAAGTTACTATAGGTGAGTTAGCAATGGTAAAAAGGATTATATTATAAAAATAGACATTAATATTGCAAAAGAAATAAAGTTTCACTTTTTTAAATATAAAGGTATTTATGGTAGTCCAAGAATAACAATATGTTTAAAAAATAAGGGAATAAAGATTAGTCAAAATAAAGTAGCAAGAATAATGAGAATATATAAGATGTATTCAGTAATTAGAGTTAAAAAGATGATTAGAAAACCTAAGGAAAAGAAAAGTATTACTCATGGACCCAATATTGTTAATAGAAAATGAGAAATTTATGAGAAGAATGAATGCTGAGTGACTGACATTACTTATTTACCATTAAATAATAAATTTGCTTATCTTAGTATTTTAAAGGATGTTAAGACAGGATTTATAGTTGGTTATAAATTGTCTAAAATAAATGATATAAAAATTTATAGAGATACTCTTATTAATTCAACAAAATATAGAAATGACATAAGTAAATCGCTTATAATTCACTCTGATAATGGTTCTCAATATACATCATTTTTTGCAAAAAACTATTCAAAAAAGAATAATATAATTATTTCTTTATCAAGACCTGGAAATTCAATAGATAATGCAATTTGTGAAACATTTTTTTCTTCATTAAAAGAGGAATGAAAAAAAGAGTTAAAAGTAAACTCTTTTGAAAAATTGGAAAGCTCTATTAGTAAATATATTCACTTCTATAATTATGAAAGAATACGAGTTAAAACTTCTAACCCTCCATCTTATGAATACTTTAATAATTGAAACAAAATAAAAGTAATTGCATTAAATGCAATTACTTTATAAAAAAACATTTTGTATACTTGACAAAGTATATTCAACTTTCTATTGAGACTGTTGGTCTCCTTAAGGTTGTCTATTCTTTACTTCTTTAATCTCGCATTTTTAGGTTTGACTTTTTTTATTTTTTTATTTTTTTTAGTTATTATGTCTTGTTTTAAATTATGTTTTTCAATATTATTAATTTCTGTTATTCCTTTACTTTCCAAAGCCTTATGAATGGATTCCATATTTATTGGTAACTTTAAAAGATTCACTAAAGGTAAATTATTTTTAATTAAGTATAAAAATAAGTAATTAATTTGGCGATAAGTTTTAGCAGCAATTACTAGTGAATTTTCATCACTGTCATATTTAAAAGATAAGATATTTTCTTGCATTAAATAATTTCTAAATGAGTTAACATCAAATTGATCTTTAATAAATAATTTATACTTAGCATAAATATCTATACTTTCTTTTGACCCTTCAAAAATTTTTTTACCACTTTCCAAAATAATATAATCATCAATAATATCTGAAATTTCATCAATATTGTGAACAGTAATAACTATTGTTTTACCTTGTTTTTTAAAATCAACTAACAAATTTTTAACCTTATTTCTTCAATAAGAATCTAAATTTGCTCCTGGTTCATCCATAATAATTAGTTCTGGTTCTTTTATAAAGCATAATATTAAATTCATTCGATTTTTCATTCCTCATGAAAAGTCCTTTAGTTTTTTAGATCTATGCTCTCAAATATCAAAGTATTTCATTCAATATTCAACTCTTTGCTTTATCTTATCATTGTTAATTCCCATTATCATACAACTATCTTTTAGAAAGTTATATGCAGATATATCATGTAATGTAAAATCCATTTGAGTGTAGTACCCTATTACTCTATTTGCTTTTTGATAACTATGTGATTTTCGATCTCAATTATTTACTACAATTTTTCCTTTATACTTTTTTATTATTCCAAGTAATGCATTTAAAATAACAGTTTTTCCACTTCCACTAGAACCAAGCAATCCAACAATTTTTCCCTTTTCAACATTAAAACTAATAGGTCCTATTAGATTTGTTTTAAACTTCTTTTGAAAATTATCAAATACTATTAATTTTTCCATTGTCTTATTCCTTTTATTACTGTAAGTCAGCAGTATTAAATTTGTAAAAAGCTATTGCAAATAATACAGCACTTATTATAATTTGTACTATTAAATAAAAATATGGTTTAGCTGAATTATTATATGAAAGTGCCTCTAGTTTATTTTGATTTAATTTAAAAGTAAAAGTACTGTAAGGTAGCAATAAATTCTTCTGGCTATCTAAGATTAAGTTTGACTTAACTTCTGGATTAAATCAAACATCACCATAACTTAGACCAGAATAATATGTATAATTTAATAATACATTTGATAAAAAATTAAAGTTAAAAGTAGTATTATAAATTTTTCTTGATTTTATATAGTCTTTTCATTCATCACTATCAGCATTAATTGTATAATTAGTTGCAACTACATAATTAGAAATATAGCTTATAAAGTAATCTTCCAAAATTCTAGTTGTAATCATTAAGGGATTGAATAAAGCTGAGTAAGCATCTTGAATATAACTTGAGTCCATATCTGTTGTAACAATATTTTTGGCATCATTAGTTTGAAGTCTTAAACCCGCTAAATTAGTAAAATAATTTTGATAAATATCAGTTAAGTAAGATAATTTAAAAGCTCTCTTATTACTTTTTGTTGCTTTGGTATTTAAATTTGAACTAGACTTTTTAACTAATTCAATATAGCCATTTTTTTGCTTTTCTAATTGTCCTTGTTCATTAGTTAAGTTTCAACATTTACTTTCATTAAAATTCTCACATGACTCTAGTTGAATATAGTCATCAAATAAGTAATAGAATTTTTCTTGAAAACTATTAAAGTAATTATATATAAAATTATGAAACTCATAAATCTCTTTCAATATTAAATATTTATTATAACCATTTTCATCAATAAGTTTTTGGTCAGTTGTATCTATTAAATTATTTAATTCCTTTAAGCTAATGAACTTATATTTTAGGAATGTCTCTATTTTAATTTCATCACCAAATTCTCAATCTGAAATATCTGAATTAAATGGAACTGATGAAATTTTACCATTAAATTTAATTACAACTGGCCTATCATCAATTATGCCTAAATCTTTTCAAATATTTTTTCTAATTTCAATACCCTCTTCATTACTAAAAGTACTTGTTCTAAATTTTTTTTCTAAAAAACAATCTAAAATATATTTACTTAGATTTGGATATGCAATCTGTGATTTATTTATTCTAGATACTAAATCAAAAGACTCATATAAATTATCTACTCTTAAAGTAACATTACCACCCTCTCCTGAAAAAGAAAGATTTTTACTTTTTTCAGATGTTTTCAAGAATTGATAAGGTAAACTTGATATAAAACTAAAAGACATTAATAAAGTAACAATAATTATTGTTACTTGAGGTGATGATATTGCAAATAAGAATAATATAAAGTTTGACAATAAAATCACTATTAAAAATAAATAAAAAGTATACACTGAAGCTATTCTTATAACTACAATATTATTAAAATTAAATAGACTTATAAATAAATAATTTAATAGAAATAATAAGTAGCAGTACATTCAAATTACTAAATTAGTTACAACAAACAGTTTAGTTCTTTTTAAATGTTGCGTTGAAATTATATTTATTGTTTTATCAGCTTTTTTAATATAAAAAAAGTAATTCATCAATCGCATTGTAATTAATATTACTATTGCACAAGTATGGATAAGTACATAATAGTTAAAAACAATAACTTTTGTCTCTGATGATGGTAATAATGCTAGCATTAATCCAATTAATAAAGATAAGCTTATTGAAATTAAATACATAATCATAAATGTTTTTTCTCTTATAATACTTTTGAATTGATACTTAAAAATAGTAAAAAAACTAATATTTTCTTTAATATCTTTCATAAATTTACTCCCTTTAGGTTTTTTATTTAAGAAACTATAATTATAAAATATATTTAGTTTTTTAATTTATTTAATTTGAGGTTACTTCCTTATTAGGTTAGTATCACCTAAATAAAATAGTGTAGGTGAAACCTTTGTTAAATCCATATGATTACTAAAATTTAGCTTTAGATAATCAAACTCAAAGGTTGTATTAAATAATATTTCATCATTAACAGTATTTCTTGTAATATAAACTGCTCGTTCTCTATAACTATCAGTTCTGATTTGATATCATCTATTATCCATATTTGCTGGATCACTTCAATCTACTGCAAAATTAAAGTTACTTTGTTTAGAATTTTTAAGTAGTTCATATCTATAATCATTTAAAGTAGAGTTCGCTGTTAAACTTAAAATAGATGATATTTCATTACTATCCGAGCTTTTATTTAAATCAGGATATGGTCATACTTTGTTCCATTCCTTTTTTACTTTTGAATCATTATTTTTAAAATAAAATCAATTAGGTCTAGCTAAATGCTGTTGTTCTTCAGGATTAAGATCTATTCCATATATTTCATAAAATGCATTCATAGCAACTTCTATATTCTGAGCTATATCTTCTTGAATTTCTTCTCTAGATATTCCATTATTTTTTACATATGATAAATTTAAATGTACATCTGGCATACTAATAAATGTATTATTGTCGACTTTATAACTTAATTTAGTTACATTAGACCCATACATTCTTATACTATTTTTTCTTATATCTTTTGTTTCTTCTGTCAAATGTAAGTTTTTTTCAATTTTATCTAAACTGCTTTCCAACTGCTTAATAATTAAATCATCAGCGTCATTCTTTGTAGCATTAAAAATTTCTGAGAAATCGCCCTCATTTTTAAATAAAATATCTTGATATTTAGTAATGGTAGAAGAATCACTTATTTTTTTTGCTTCTGATCGATATGAAATATCTCTTGTTAATTTTTCAAATTGACCATATTCAAACTCTTTTAATTCCAATTGAAAATTTTCATTAACAAAAGTTCTAAAGCTATCTGAATAGTCTTTTCCATTTAAATAATCTAAAATTTCTTTATCATTATTTTCCAAATAGTTCTTATTAATATCTAACTTTTCACCACTAATTGAACTAACTTCATTCAATATAAATTTTTTTTCAATCTGAGCATAAAATTTTTGAACTTTATCAGCAATTTTTTCATTATCCGTTAATGATATAACACTATTTAAGTTTGTTATTTTATACTCTTCACTATTTTTTTCTTGATTTTTATAATTAACTATAATTGAATAATTAAACTCAATTGTACTAAATCAAGTTAAAGTTCCATCTACTTCTTTATTTATATTTAATAGATTAATTTGACTTGCAACAGGTAAATTAACTCCTTGATAGACATTATCTACTCCATTTAAAATAATTGAGTAGTTTTCTTTTTTTGCTAAAGAGTTAATTTTATATTTTAGAATATCCTCTTGTAGTAATGAATTAAAATCTTTTGAAAAATCTTCCATTATTGAGTAGTCACCAACTTTTGATTGACTTCCATCCATGAATTTTTCTATTTCAGATTTCTTAATAAATCTAAAACTTTCATTTGATTTACCCTCTTTAATGTAAAAATTCTTAGATACTTCTTGTAAATGTTCATTTACAATTTGATTTATTTCTGCTTTAAATTCATTTAAAACTTTATCATAATTTGTAACAACTGGTCTAGTAGTATCGCCACAAGCAACAACAGTTGCACTTGCTGTAGTTACTAAACTAATAACACCTAATAAACTTAATAATTTTTTCATTGTTCTCCTTTTTATTACCTAGTCAATATTCAAGATGATTTTATTATAATGCTTAATTTTATAAACACCACCCTATTATAGTGGTAAAAAGAGTTATAAATTGTACTGTTTCTTTTTTTCGGACACCTATATTTTATAAATAACTCTATTACTATAAAAATATTGATACATTTTCAAATTATAAATATATTCATTTAAAATATTAAATTTATAACCCTCCTTGTTTGCTTCTCTTTTAAGAGTACTTCAAAAACCTGCAGTATATCCTCCATTATCCATTGATCTGACTATTTTAGACATAAACCAAATCACATTGTAGCTAAGCGATATTGATAATATTTAAATTCTGAACCATTATAAAAGTGATTAATGGAATTTAGCTTAAATGTTCCAAACTCATTAACCATATTAAAAAATGACTCCAATACTAATTTCATACCTTTAATATTTTTAGTTAAAAACCATAAGCTTTTTTAGTGTTTACATGATAAAAAGCACAAGTATATACTTTGCATCCTGCTATTATTTTCTCTGTAATATTTACAGAGAAAATATCTTCATAATTTTTTAAATCTATTTGATATTTAAATAGTCTAAGATACTTGTCATTTTTTACTAGAATAACTGCTTTATTCTTTTGTATTTTATAGTTGTTAGGTTTTAACTTTAGAGACCTCATTATTCGCAGAACTTTTTATGACTACAATTTAAATTTGAATAAACTCACAATAAATGATTCAAATAATTCAAGAGCAGGTTTTTTAAGCAACTTACAGAAATTTTCTTAGATCGTTTCTATAATATTCAAAACCAAAGCCCAATTAATAGCCTTAATTTTTGGTTTACCTTTTGATATTCAATCATAGTAAATACTTTTTGCTAAAACAATTAGTCTACAAAGTCTTCTAATTGCAATATTTGGGTATTTAATTGTAAAATTATAAACTACTTTTGATTTAAATGTGCTTAACTTTCACTTATTTACTTCTTTCTATCAATCATTTCTCTTAATTCTTTAAACATTTTATCTCTTAATTTTAAATCTTTACTCTCTCTTTTTGATTTTTTAAGCTTTTTTTTAATTTATAATTTCCTCATTATTGGCTTTAAAAAACTTTTTAAATTCACTTCTTCCATTTTTGTTATAAATTTTTATTCAGTTTTTCAATCTTGATTTATCAATTCCTACTACTTTTGAATATTGTGCTAATAACAAATTGGATTTATAAAAATTTAATACTAATTCAATTTTTTGATTGATTGAATACTTAGTCAAAATAAAACCTCTCTTCGTTCACAAATATTTTATATCAATATATAAAGTATTTTTAAAATGTGTCCGAAAAAAGGTTACACTACATATTACAAAAGGAGTTATAAATTGTAAGTAATTATGTACTCATAAATTAACAAATAATTTTGTCCAAATCTATAATAAATGAATAAATTCTTTGTGAAAGGACTAATAGTAAATGGGATGAAATAATAAAACCAAATCCTAATTAAATAATTATATTTAAGAAAGTAATCTCTTAAAATGACATTCCTTAGGTCAGAATATAGTATTAGATATACGAGAATAAATATTTAGAAATTGTATTTAGTAAAAATTCAAATCTGTATATTATTGAAAATAACATAATTATTTTGGTGACACTATTTTAATTACAGATATGCAATTTATTTTTCAATATCTAGAAGAAAGCACAAAAAATGGGTTGCTTTCAAGAATTCCTTTTATAAAAAGTAAAAAAATGCAAAACCTATCTAATAAATGGATTTTGCATTTTAGGACATAATGGCTTATTATAAAAATTGAAAATTTTAAAAAAATAAATTAAAATTTTTTAAAGATTTTTACTCATTTTTTTCTAAGGCTTTATAAATTGATTCCATACTAATTGATAATTTTATTAAATTTTTAATCGGAACTGATTCTTTTAATAGAAATAAGAATACTCAGTTAATCTCTTCAGCAGAGTTTGAAGCAAATACAATTGAATTTTCTAAAGGATCATATTTGAAAGTTTTTATTTTTTTAGAATTCATAAAATCTCTGAATTTTTTAATATCAACTTTAACACTAAAAAAGATTTTAAACTTATTATATAAATCTAATTCTTTTTTTGAACCCTTAAAAATAATAGCTCCTGATTCAAGTATTATATAGTCATCAAATAATTCTGCTAACTCATCAATATTATGAACAGTAACAACTATTGTTTTACCCTCATTTTTAAATTTTATTAGAAGATTTTTAATTTTATTTCTTCAAATTGAATCTAGATTAGCTCCAGGTTCATCTAGAATAATAATATCGGGTTCCTTAATAAAGCAAATTATAAAATTCATTCTATTTTTCATTCCTCATGAAAAATTTTTTAATTTTTTATCTTTCTTATCTCATAATTCAAAAAAAGTTAATCAATATTCAATCTTTTCCTTTATTTTATTTTTTGCCAGACCAAAAATTTTGCAACTATCATATAAAAAATTATATGCAGAAATATCATAAAGAGAAAAGTCCATTTGAGTATAGTAACCCATACTTTTGTTTTCTAAATATGATTTCCTACTTCTTCTATTACTTTTTTTAAGTATAATTTCACCTTTATATTTTTTAATAATTCCTGTTAAAGCATTTAATACAACTGTTTTACCACTGCCACTACCACCTAATAAAGCCGTAATTGAACCCCTTTTAATATCAAAACTGATAGGACCAATTTGATTTGCTTTAAACTTTTTTGTAAAGTTTTTAAAAGTAATTATTTTCTCCATATTTTCAACTTCCTTCTACTAATTTAAATCCATATTTTTAAATTTCATAAATGATACTACATAAAAAATAATGCTCATAAAAATTTGAAATATTAAATAGTAGTAAACTGGTAAAAAATAATTATAAGAATAAGGATCTAATCTATTATTTTTTAGTTTTAAAGTAAATGTAGTATAAGGTAAAAACATATTTTTTTGTTTTTCAAAAGAAATTTTTGAGTTAAAGTTTGGTTCAAATCAAAAGTCATTATAACTAAAACCAGAATAATATGTGTAATTAAGCATTAAATTAGATAAAAAATTCAAATTTAGCATTAAGTCATAAGTCTTTCTTGACTTTATATAATTTTTTCATTGAGCTGAATCTTCTCTAATTTGATAACTTGTTGCAATAACGTAATTTGATGTATATTTAATAAAATAATTTTCTAAAATTCTTACTGATAACATTAAAGGATTGAATAACCCTCCTTGTGACATATCAGATTCAATAAATTCACTTGCCTCATCTCTATTTAAAGTAAATCCATTTAAGTTTGCATAATAATTCTTATATAAATCTAAAAGATATTCCAATTTAAATGATCTTTTATCCCTAACACCCTCAACATCTATTTTTTCAATATAACCATGTTTTTCTTTTTGTCCATTTGAATTGTTTCAACAAAAATTTTCATTCTCAATATTTTCACAATCTTCTAAAAGAATAAAATCATCAAATAGCGTGTAAAAGGATTTTTGAAATTGTAAGTAATAATTCATAATATCATTTGTAAATTGTTCCAACTCCATCAATATTTTTTTCATTTCATTATCAGAATTATCAATTAATTCTGATAATTCATCCAATGATAGAAAATTATATTTTAAATGAGTTTCAATTTTTACTTTTGAACCAAACTTTCAATCACTAATTTCTGAATCCATTCTTGTTCTAGTTATTTTCCCCTCATAATTAATTTTTAAAGGTTCCTCCTTTATAATTTTTAATTTTTTTCATATTTCAATTCTTTTATCAATATTATTTAACTCACTAAAATTACTTACTCTCATTTTTTCATTTATAAAATTTTCATTTATAAAATTACTAAGATTCGGATACAAAATTCTTCCTTTATTTACATTACTTTGAAATTCATATGCATCATAAATATCTTCCACCATTAAAATTACTTTTTCATTTGAATCCGACTCAAAAATTAAACTTTTTGATTTCTCAGAAGTATATAAAAATTGATAAGGTAGAGAAGCTATAAAACCAAACGCCATAATTAATGTAATTAAAATAGTGGCAAATTGAATATTAAAAATAAAATAGAGAAATAAAATGAAATTTATTAACAAAATTACAATGATAAAAGAGAATATTAAATACGTTAAAGTAACTCTAAAGATAACAATATCAAATTTCATATTAGAGAAAAATGTAATAAAATTTATCAAGGTGAAGTTTATTACAAATAAAAGCAAACTAGATATTACTATAACAATAATTGTAGCATTAAATAATTGGGTTCGACCAATTTGCTGGACTGTAATAATATTAATGGTTTTATCTTCTTTTTTTATATGAAAGAAAAAACTAATCAATTTTAAAATTAATATCAAAATAACTACAAATGTATGAATAATGACATAAAAGTTGAAAATTGTTATTGCTTCTCCAGAAGTTTTTTTTGTAAAAATTACAATAGATGCGATTATAGAAAAACTTATGGATAAAAAATACATAATAATAAAAGATTTATCTCTTAAAATATTTTTAAACTGGTAATTAAAAATATCTATAAAACTTATTTTCTTTTTAATTAAAATAATAATTCCTCCTCTTTTAACTAATTAATAAAAAATTAAATTATATAAATTTTATGGTAGATATAACTAGTCCACTATATAATAATTTTTTATATATACATTGGTTCAAACAAATTGAGTGTTATGTTTTTCAATTTATAACTATAGTAATATTCAAAAGATATTCCGCTTTATCTTATTGAATTAATATTATAGTTATAATACTTTAAATAGTTTTTAATAATTTTTACTAAACTTTGAGATACTTCTTCTTTTAAGAATTCCTTACAAGAAGTAATGTGTATTGATTTATATGGACTTATAAAAAATGTTATAGTCTTTTTATTCATTATTTAAATAAAATATTTTTTTCATTTGTTCATTTGCATTTCATAACTTCTAATAAAATACTATTACAAATTTTATTATCATTATTTTCAGATATAGAATGACCAACATTAAAACTTAAAAAACCTTTTAACTGATAAATATACAACTCTTTTTAAATTTGAAAATAGATAGTATTTATAACTCATGATTCATTTTATTCAATAAAATTTTATTGAATATTGGCAGGTTTTCAATAATTTATTTTAATTTTTCTCCATTTATTTTTATATATTTTTGATTTGGTAATTGATGAAATTGCTAATAGTTTTATCGATTATTAAATCATATATTGAATAACATTTTAATAGCTTTTTTTAGGGAAGTGTAGCATGGGATGATTTTTTTTTTTTTTTTCAATTTTGTTATCATCTAAATCTAATCTATTCAATTTAAAACTTATTAGATAATAAATAACCGACTCCAATACTTATGAGTTAAAGTAGGAGTACTTCAACCAATTTTTTAATAGATTACATAATTTGTAAGGAATATACTTTAGTTTAAATCCACAAATTATTTTTTTCTAGTTCTTCCTGAGTTTATTTAACTTTTTTACTACTTTATTTTTAACTGTAAATTTACTTGTTAAGCTTTTTTATTTTTAGCTTGTAATATAAAAATTCTCCTTATATATAAGTGATATTTGCTTTTATCATCTTTTACACTTAGAGAATTATATTTATACAAATTTTATTAAATATTTTTATTTAAATTTTTATTCTCCAATTTAAAGTATCAAATTACTTTAAATATTCATTATTATCTAAACTTGTGAATAACCTATTTTCATATCAATCTTGATAGTTTTCCAATTCACCATCTATTTTTAGTTTGAA
This sequence comes from Spiroplasma endosymbiont of Cantharis nigra, assembly GCF_964019925.1. Taxonomy (NCBI): domain Bacteria; kingdom Bacillati; phylum Mycoplasmatota; class Mollicutes; order Entomoplasmatales; family Spiroplasmataceae; genus Spiroplasma; species Spiroplasma endosymbiont of Cantharis nigra. Next base: position 342,542 of record NZ_OZ026470.1, on the reverse strand, counting down.
ATAATCAAATTCTATATAAAGATTAAGTTCTTTTTTAAGATCACTTGTTTCTCTAAATTCTGAAAGACTAATTCTTTTATCAGTTTTATAAACACCAAAACCTTTTGAATATCTTCCTAATTGAAAATCAAAATGACTTTGTTTTGAATTTGCCAATAATTCTTCTCTATATTGAACTAGTTCCAAAGTTCTTAAGCTCATATTTTCTCAAACTTCTCTACCATTTCATTGTGTATTAGTTCAATTTCATTTTTTATATATAATAGCATTTTCTTTAAATCCACCAAAAAATGCACTATTTCTTTTATTAAAATCTACTTCATAAATTCTTTGAAATTCACTAATAGCTGTAACTATATTATCTTTAAATTTATTTGCTGTTATTTCACTATCTCTTTTATTACTTTTATTTGAATAATAACCCATCATTAATGAAATATCTGGCAACTGATGAACATAGTTATTAGAAGTTACTATTGATAAAGAATAAAGTCTAATTTTTCCAATTTTTAATACATTTTCCTTTAATAATAAATTATCTTCAATATCCTTAGTTAATTCATTAATTTGATAATTAAATTTTAATTCTTCTGCCTTAGTAGAGTTTTTCATATACTCATCAATTTTTGCTTTTCCTTCATCAGTTTTCATATCATATCCTGTAATTAAACTTACTTGATTATAGATTTTAGTACCCTTATTAAACTCTGTTTTTGTTTTATAAGTAGATGTAGTTATTTCACTTGCCTCATTTCTATATTCAGCAAGTCATTCAATTTCTCTTTTATTATTTATAATCTCTTTATTTTGAAACTTTGCTTTAATAGGTAAATTTTTAATATAATTTTCATTAATAAACATAGCTAAATTATCTTTAAAGTTTTCATCTTTATTAATGTAATTTTTAATTTCAGTATCTGTGTTTTCTAAATGACCTTTATCTGTATCTAAATTTTCATAATCAATATTTGCGAAATTCTCCATAGTTTTATTTTTTACTGACGAAAGAAAATCTTTTTGAATATTTTCTACTATATCTTTAAATATTGCTCCAAAATCCAAATTATCTGTAATTGTAAATTTAAAGTTGTCCTCAATTTTAAATTTTGCCTTTTCTTCACTTGATTTTGAGTAATTTACATAAATTTCATAATCAAAAATAATATTTGCATAATATGCTTCTTCCTCAGTTTTTGAATCAGCATTACTTATAACTTCAATATCACTAACAATTTTAAAATTATCTAATAAATTACCTTCTATATTAGAGAATAATATTGAATACTTTTCTTGATTTGCTAACTTCCTTATCTCACCTTCAAGTTTATCTTTGTCCATTGTTAATTCTAAGTCACTTAAAATATCATTTTTTTGTTCAGCAGTTAGTTCTTTACCACTATTTAAGAAATTTTCTACATTAGATTTTGTAAAAAATTTAAATTTACTTTCTTCTGTTGATGGCACATCAACATTAATTAAATTTTTTAATTGTTCATCTTTATAATTTTGAAATAATGATGATAATTCAGAATTGAAATCTTCAATAATTTCTGATAAATCATCATCTGGGTCAGTTGTAACATCTGTTTTACAAGCAATAACAGTTGTACTTGTTGCAGCAACTAACCCAATTGTTGATAATAATCCCAATAATTTTTTCATAAATTATTTTCCCCTTTTCGTAGCATATTAATGCTTAAATACATTATATAAAAATATTTTAGAAAATTAAAATTCTTTTTAAAAAAAATAAACTAAATTATGAGTAATAAGCGATTATGTCCCTACATATTAACAAGCGACTTTGTCCTCCTTTATAATCAATAAATGGAGGTTTTATGAAAGGAACTATTAAAAATACAGCCTTTGGACTAGGTTATAGTGTTAGACACACTAGACAAAAGCTTAAAGAGTATCAAGAAATTAGAACAAAAGCTTTTATTCATAAAAATATCAATAAAATACCTATAAATAAAATTCAACAATTATTTCAAACTAAATATTATGACTTTATTATTAAGCATTATTAAGAACTAAATCGAAAAAGGAAAATAGGTTATTCTGCAATTAGACGCATATTAATAGAAGAAAATATTTTAATTGAGACTCTTAATAGAAAAACAAAAAACAAAAAAAGATATTCGTAAAAATTTAAAGGCAGCAAACCAAGAAAATTTAGCACGCCAGTATCTTTCAAATTCAACTATATCAACCCCTTCCTACGCAAAAGAAAATTGTAAAATTTGGAGAAATCTACGAAACTGATGCTTCAAATCATCAATGAATTAAGAATTTAAAATATCATTTGCATAATGTAATTGATAAACATAGTAAAAGAATTTTGGCAGCTTATTCCAGCGAACATGAAACTATTGATAGTTATTATAATATCTATAAAAAAGCCTTTAAACATTATGGTTTACCAAAACTAAATGTCAGTGATAATCGAAATGTTTTCAGTAGTAAAAATAATCGTAAGCATTTTGGTGATAGCGTTTCAAATACACAATTATAATTTATTTCTCACTTTTTAAAGTAAATACAAAAACAACGTCAATCCCTCAAGAAAAAACTTTAGTCGAAAGAACTTCTTTTAGAACATTGCAAAGAAGAAGACCTCAAATAATTAGACTCTCATATTTAAAAAAATTAAGTAATTAAATAATTATTTGCCCATTTTATTCAAGAATACAATCAATATTTTTCAATACCTTTAGACCAATTAGAATCAGTAACTAGAAAAATTTGATCAAGATGAAAATATTGCTTTCTCTTATCGAAGTGAATGAATTATTGATAATGGTCATAGTATCAGTTTTAAAAAAACTAAGTGATTTATTTGTAAGGGCCTTACTCCAATTTACTTTAAGCCAAAGTTAAAAGTAATGGTTATGGCAACGATAAATAAAAAGTATTATGCACTAATTGGAAATGACATTTACAATCTTATTTAAGTTGAAGATGAATGCTTACATGGAAGTATTAAAACACTATCTAATTAAGAAGTTGAAACTAATAAAGTACCCAAAATTGACTCTCCTTGGAAAGCAACTAACTGATATTTTTTGATAGAAAAAGAAAAAATACAAGATCTATTTATTAGATAAATCTTGCATTTTAGGACATAATCACTTATTATCTACAATTTTAGACAGGATTTATAACCAACTATAAACCCTGTCTAAATATCTTTAAAAAAGGTAAGATAAGTAAATTTATTATTTAATGGTAAATATAAGTAATTTCGTTCACTGAAGATTAATTCTTCTAATAAATTTTTCATTTTCTATTAACAATACTTCGAACATGAGTAATATTTTTCTTTTCCTTAGGTTTTCTAATCATCTTTTTAACTCTAATTACTTAATATATTTTATATATCCTCATTATTCTTGCTACTTTATTTTGACTAATCTTTATTCCCTTACCTTTTTAAACATATTTTTATTCTAGAGTTACCATAAATACCCTCATATTTAAAAAATAAAGATTTTTTTCTTTTGCAATATTAATATCTATTTTTATAATATAATCCTTTTACCATTCTTAACTTACCTATAGTAACTTAATCTAGTAATTTTTAAAAGATTACATAAATCTGAGACATTATATTTACATTTAAATCCTTCTATAATTTTATAAATATAATTTATTTTTTCTTTTAATTTTCCATCATTTCATTGAACTTTTTATAAATTCATTTTCCATTTTTAATCATTTAATCTTCTTTTTAAGAATTGCCAATTCTTTATTTTTTGCGTATAAATAGTTTGGTCTAATACTGGAATGACTGTTATGCTTTCTAGTTTTTGAAATTAAACCTTTAGTTCCATATATTTTACAATTCATGCAAAAATTTTTTGCTGTTGAATAAGATATACCATATTCAACTGATAGTTATTTAAAAGTTCTATTTTAATTATAGAGTTTATTAACTAACTCTTGCTCTTGTTTGACACTTAACATATTTGATTTATTGCCTATAACATTTGACATAAAAAAATTCTCTAAGTATCCATCTTATGTTTTTTAACATTATGTATACTTAGAGAATTACATTCATACATTAATAATAAATGTCTTATTTATTATTTTGTATACTTAAGGAATTATATCCACAGTCAAATATTTTATTCATTTTTTTCTAAGGCTTTATAAATCGATTCCATACTAATTGATAATTTAATTAAATTTTTAATTGGAACGGATTCTTTTAATAAAAATAAAAATACTCAGTTAATTTCTTCAGCAGAGTTTGAAGCAAATACAATTGAATTTTCTAAAGAATCATATTTAAAAGTTTTTATTTTTTTAGAATTCATAAAGTCCCTAAATTTTTTAATATCAACTTTAACACTAAAAAATATTTTAAACTTATTATATAAATCCAATTCCTTTTTTGAGCCTTTAAAAATAATAGCTCCTGATTCAAGTATTATATAATCATCAAATAATTCTGCTAACTCATCAATATTATGAACAGTAACAACTATTGTTTTACCCTCACTTTTAAATTTTATTAAAAGGTTTTTTATTTTATTTCTTCAAATTGAATCTAGATTGGCACCTGGCTCATCTAGAATAATAATATCAGGTTCCTTAATAAAGCAAATTATAAAATTCATTCTATTTTTCATTCCTCATGAGAAGTTTTTTAACTTTTTATCTTTTTTATCTCATAGTTCAAAAAAAGTTAATCAATATTCAATTTTTTCTTTTATTTTATTTTTTGCCAAACCAAAAATTTTACAACTATCGTATAAAAAATTATATGCAGAAATATCATAAAGAGAAAAATCCATTTGAGTGTAGTAACCCATACTTTTATTTATTAAATATGATTTTCTATTTTTTCTATTAATTTTTTCTATTATAATTTCACCTTTATATTTTTTGATAATTCCTGTTAGGGCATTTAGTACAACTGTTTTACCACTACCACTACCACCTAATAAAGCAGTAATTGAACCCCTTTCAATATCAAAGTTTATAGGTCCAATTTGATTTGTTTTAAACTTTTTAGTAAAGTTTTTAAAAGTAATTATTTTCTCCATCTTTTCGCTTCCTTCTGCTAATTTAAATCCATATTTTTGAATTTTATAAATGATACTACATAAAAAATAATGCTCATAAAAATTTGAAATACTAAATAGTAGTAAACTGGTAAAAAATAATTATAAGAATAAGGATCTAATCTATCATTTTTTATTTTTAAAGTAAATGTAGTATAAGGTAAAAACATATTTTTTTGTTTTTCAAAAGAAATTTTTGAGTTAAAGTTTGGTTCAAATCAAAAGTCGTTATAACTAAAACCAGAATAATAAGTATAATTCAACATTAAATTAGATAAAAAGTTAAAATTTAAAATTATGTCATAATTTTTTCTTGGTTTTATATAACTTTTTCATTGACTTGAAGTATCTCTAATTGAATAATTTGTTGCAATAACAAAATTTGATGTATATTTAATAAAATAATTTTCTAAAATTCTTACTGATAACATTAAAGGATTAAATAATCCCCCATCTGACATGTAAGATTCAATAAACTCACTTGCTTCATCTCTATTTAAAGTAAATCCATTTAAATTTCAATAATAATTTTTATACAATTCTAAAAGATATTCTAATTTAAATGACCTTTTATCTTTACGACCTTGATCATCTATTTTTTCAATATAACCATGTTTTTCCTTTTGTCCATTTGAATTGTTTCAACAAAAATTTTCATTCTCAATATTTTCACAATCTTCTAAAATAATAAAATCGTCAAATAATGTATAAAAAGATTTTTGAAATTCTAAATAATGATCCATTATGTAATTTGTAAATTCTTCTAACTCTATTAATATTTTTTTATTTTCATTATCAGAACTATCAATTAATTGCGATAATTCTTCCAAAGATAAAAAATTATATTTTAAATAAGTTTCAAATTTAATTTTTGATCCAAACTTTCAATCATCAATTTCTGAACCAATTTTTGTTCTAGTTATTTTTCCTTCATATCCAACTTTTAAAGGTTTATCTTTAATAATATTTAAATCTTTTCAAATATCTATTCTCCTATCAATATTATTTAATTCACTAAAATTACTTATTCTCATTTTTTCCTTTAAAAAGTTATCATTTATAAAATTACTAAGATTAGGATATAAAATTCTTCCCTTGTTTACATTACTTTGAAATTCATAAGCATCATAAATATCTTCCACCATTAAAATAACTTTTTCATTTGAATCCGATTCAAAAACTAAACTTTTTGACTTTTCAGATGTATATAAAAATTGATATGGTAAAGAAGCAATGAAACCAAAAGCCATAATTAATGTAATTAAAATTGTTGCAAATTGAATATTAAAAATGAAATATAGAAATAAAATAAAATTTATTAATAAAATTACAATAACAAGAGAAAAGATTAAATATGTCAATGTAACTCTTAACATGACAACATCAAATTTCATATTTGCAAAAAATGAGATAAAATTTATTAAAATAAAATTTATTAAAAACAAAGCTAAACTAGATATTACTATAACAATAATTGTAGCATTAAATAATTGAGTTCGACCAATTTGCTGGACTGTAATAATATTAATAGTTTTATCTTCCTTTTTTATATAAAAGAAAAAACCAATTAATTTTAAAATCAATATCAATATAATTACAAATGTATGAATAAGAACATAAAAATTAAAAATTGTTATTGCTTCTCCAGAAGTTTTTTTTGTCATAATTACAATAGATGCTATTATAGAAAAACTTATAGATAAAAAATACATTATAATAAAAGACTTATCTCTTAAAATATTTTTAAATTGATAATTAAAAATATCTATAAAACTTATTTTATTTTTAATTAAAATAATAATTCCTCCTTTTTAATTTATTAATAAAAAAATAAAATTATACAAACATGATTGAATAATTTTATTTGAACTTTTTATTTTGTAATTTTAAATATTAAATTATTTTAAATATTCATCTTTATCTAAACCTGTAAATAGTCTATTTTCATATCAATCTTTATAATTTTCTAGTTCACCATCTAATTTTAGTTTGAAATAATCAAATTCTATATAAAGATTAAGTTCTTTTTTAAGATCACTGGTTTCTCTAAATTCTGAAAGACTAATTCTTTGATCAGTTTTATAAACACCAAAACCTTTTGTATTTCTTCCTAATTGAAAATCAAAATGACTTTGATTTGAATTTGCCAATAATTCTTCTCTATATTGAACTAGTTCCAAAGTTCTTAAACTCATATTTTCTCAAACTTCTCTACCATTTCATTGTGTATTAGTTCAATTTCATTTTTTAAATACAACAGAACTATCTTTAAATCCACCAAAGAAAGCATTATTTCTTTTGCTAAAATCCACTTCATAAATTTTTTGAAATTCGCTAATAGCTGTAACTATATTATCTTTAAATTTTTTTGCTGTTATTTCACTATCTCTTTTATTACTTTCATCTGAATAATAACCCATCATTAATGAAAAATCTGGTAGTTGATGAATATATCCACTAGAAGTTACTATTGTTAAACTATTAAGCCTAATTTTTCCAACTTTTAATACATTTTCTTTTAATAATAAATTATTTTCAATATCTTTTGTAATTTCATCAAACTTATCATTGAATTTTTTTTCTTCTAACTCAGTTGATTTTTCAATATACTCTTCAATTTTTTGTTGTCCAGCAGCAGTTGTCATATCATGACCTGTTAATAAACTTACTTGATTATAAATTTTAGTACCTTTACCAAATTCTTTTTTGTCTTTAAATGTCGATGTAGTTAATTCACTTGCTTCATTTCTATACTCAACTTGTCATTCAATATCTCTTTTAGTATTTGTAATTATTTGATTTTGAAATTTTGCATTAATAGATAAATTATTATCAATATAATTATCATCAATGAAAAGAGCTAATTTATCTCTAAAGTATTCATCTTTGTTAAAATACTCTTTGATTTCTTGATCTGTATTTTCTAAATCAGCTTTGTCTGTACCTAAATTTTTGAAATCAATATTTGCAAAGTCTGTCATGGTGTCATTTTTTACTGAAGAAAGAAAATCTTTTTGAATATTTTCTACTATATCTTTAAATATTTCTCCAAATTTTGAACTATCTGTAATTGTAAATTTAAAGTTGTCTTCAATTTTAAATTTTGCTTTTTCTTCACTTGATTTTGAATAATTTACATAAATTTCATAATCAAAAATAATATTTGCATAATATGCTTCTTCTTCATCTTTTGAATCAGCATTACTTATAACTTTAATATCACTAACAATCTTAAAATCATCTAATAAATTACCTTCTATCTTAGAAAATAAGATAGAATATTTTTCTTCTTTAGCCAATAATTTTATTTCGTCTTCAAGTTTTACTTTATCCATTGTCAATTCTAAGTCACTTAAAATATCTCTTTTTTGTTCATCTGTAAGGTCTTTACCACTATTCAAGAAACTCTCTACATTAGATTTTGTAAAAAATTTCAGTTTATTTTCATCTCTTACAGTTGCTTCATTAGTCTCAATATTAATTAAATATTTCAATTGATCATCTTTATAATCTTGAAATAATGATGATAAATCAGAGTTAAATTCCTCAATAATTTCTGATCAATCATCTTCTGGATCAATTATATTTGGGCCAGTTGATCCACAAGCAACTACAGTTGCTCCAGCTGACGTAAGCATTCCAAATGCTCCCAAAAGTGTTAATAACTTTTTCATTTTTTTTCCTCACTTGTATTTCCAGAATACAATTTAATTATATTTAAAATAAGTTTAATTAAATTATTTTAAAGTATTTGAAAAATTTTTTATGTAAGTAAAAATGTTTTTAATATATGAATTTTTATCACTTTTATATTGAGTATTTCAAATAATTAATCAGATAATTAATCCAGATTACTCCTATAGTGTGATTACTAAATTGACTAGTTATTTTTATAAAGCTTATTAATGAATTTAAATTTTAAAAGAGTCCCTTATTTCTTTTATTTAAAAATTACCCCATTATTATAAAAAAAACAAGTTAAATATTAAAATAAGTTTTAAAATGGTTTAAAACTTTATTCATATCCAAGTTCTTAGGTTTTAATCTATTTACTTCATTTAAAGTCATAAAGCTTTCTTTATATCATTTTAATAAATCTTGATAGTTTTTTAGACTAAATTTGCTTATTTTAAGTGAGTAATTCTCTAATAACTTTTGTGTTATTTCATACCAACTCAAACTTGTATCATAAGGTAAAAAATCTTTTAATTCTCATTGAATAATACACTCTAATATTAAAAAATAGTTAGTTTTTAGAGACTCAAAACTATTGTTGAGGCAATAAAATGAATGAAAAGAATTAACATAAAAGCCCCTTTTATCCATTTCTTTCTTTCATTCATACATTAATTGGTTAAAATAATTTCTTCCTAAGTCTAAAAAAGGTTGCATTGCTTTATTATTGGGATTTATATTTAGATAATAGTCATGCATTCCAAATTCTTTTCTTAAAGCAGTCAATGCAATATCAGGAGCATATTTATAAAGTTCATATGGAATAATTCTCATAAGTTAATTACCTTTCTTTTATTTACAAAATATTTTAACATTTAATCAAATAAAAAAGTTATTAAGTGATTTTACATCACTTAATAACTTAATTTACTTTAGTAATCGCAATTATTTTAATTGCTTTTAAAAATCGAAGTTATCTGGATCTGGCCCAACTCTTTCATTTTTTATTTTTCCTAGTAATTTCATATCTTCTTGAGTTAACTCAAAATCTTCTATTTGAATGTTATCAATTACTCTACTTGGTTTTGAAGATTTTGGTATTATTATGTAACCCATTTGTAATCCTCATCTTAGACATATTTGAGCTTCTGACTTTTTATATTTTTTAGCTAATGTTTTAATTTCTTCAACCTCAAAACATTTTCCTCTCATCATTGTTCCTCATGATTGAACTAAAATATCATTTGCTTGACAAAATTTAACAACTTCTAGATTTTGTAAAGCAGGATGTAATTCAATTTGATTGATTACAGGCTTAATTCTACAATTTTCTAATATTTCTTGCAAGTGATGTACTTGAAAGTTACTTACTCCAATTGATCTCACTTTTCCTTGATCAACTGCTTCTTCTAATGCTTTTCAACATTCTAATTTATATTCAGTTGGTCAGTGAATTAAAAGTAAATCAATATAGTCTATTTCTAATTCTTTTAAAATATCATTAATAGCTTCTTTTGCCAACTCATATTTATTATGTGAATTTCACACTTTTGAAGTAATAAATAATGATTGACGATCTACTCCACTTTCCTTAATAGCTTGAGCTATTATTTTATGGTTTTGATAAATAGATGCTGTATCTATATGTTTATATCCAGCGTTTAAAGCTGCTTTAATAGATTCCAATGTCTCCTTTTCATCAACTAATTCATATGTTCCTAATCCTATTTGCGGTATTTCTAAACCATTATTAAATTTTAAAGCTTTATCGAGTATTTTATTCATTTTGTTCTCCTTTACCCAATATAATTATAGTCTTTTTAATAATTAAAAAAGAGGTTAAAAAATAAAAGTTTCTTGAGTAATTTCAATAATCCTTTTACTATTATTTCATAGTAATTAAAATAAATACTGTTTTTACTGAGTTGATAAAACTTCAATTATTTCTTTAATTTGTGAGAAATTAATATTTTCAAGAGCAAAAAATTTAAGCTGATTATTTCATTCATTTCCTACAATATTTACAGGCTTATCATATATTTTTTGTCAATCAATATTTTTAGAGTTTTCTTCTCAAATATCTATCTTCCTTTTTTCTTCAATTTTAATACTGAAAAAACTTCTTTTTTTCATATTTTACTCCTTTCCTTATAAACTAATTAAAAATAAATTTTTACACATAAAAAATATGGCTATTGTTAAATTTAAATTAGATCTAATTTTTTTAAATACTTTAATTTATTTTTATGAATATATTTCTACTTCAGCTTCTAACTCAACAATTGCCTTATTTTCAATAATGAAATCATTTTCTGTAACATTACCTATTAATAAAATTGCAATTGCAACCGATTCTACTTGTTCCTCTTTTGTATCAAATAAATCTAATTTTTTCACTCTTATAGCAAGTTGTGCATTATCATTGGTAAATTTTTTTTGATAAATTCCATCTAATCTAGCATTATCAATATTTTCTTTAAGATACCTAAATTTAGATGAAGAAAAATATTTTCCTGCTTCTAATCTTAGTAATTTTTCATTAAAATACTTACTATCATTATTTGACTTTTCTTTTGCCCCTACTTTTTTTGTTACTTCTTTGTGTTCCGGATTATTTGATTCTTCGTCTGAATTATATCAAATTAATCCCACATCAAAATTATGAATACTGTATTCTTCACCAAAAATAGAATTAGGTTGAACAAAATGACTGGCTCCAATAATAATTTCTGTAACTCCCTTAGGTATTTTTATATCAAGATATTTAGGGTTTTTATTTGTAAGAGAAATAGTTACTTTCAATGTTGGTTTAAGTAATAAAGAGTTATCCACTCAACCAAAAGATGATGATTTTTTTGAAGGTCTTTCTCTTACAGACATAGCTAATATTTTAGCTTTTGCTTCTAAAGGAGAAAAACCTTCTTCTATTAAATGTGCAGCAATTCTTGATATTCTTGGAGCAGAAATAGAGGTACCTTTTATTCCATAATTCAAACCATTTCAATATGCAACAGTTGAAGTACTGTCACTATTTTCAGGACCACCAAACGTTGATACCTCTGGTTTTTCAAAATATAAGATTTGTCCTATTGAAGAATAATTTGCAGGTACAATATTATTTTTAACTTTTTGAATTGATCCTACAGTTAATGCATTTAAAGAATCACCAGGCATACATAACGACTCCATTGGATTAAAGACCTTTTCTCTTAAATTACCCGAAGATATTATAAATAAAACATTATATTTTCTAGCAATATAATCAAGAAATGCTCCAACTTTAGACATTATAGGTGAATAAGGACTTTTAATTCCACCAATGGATAAATTTCAAACTTGAATATCGGAATTTTGAGATATTATTGTCTCCAAATTATTTTGTAAGTGTTCAAATGATAGTTGTGGCTTGCCTTCTTCTATAATTGGTTCAAGCATCTCAAAATGTTTAATAAAAAAATTACCAAGTTTATCTGCACTACCAGGATTTAATTCATCATTAGCAACTAATAATGAAGAAACCATAGAACCATGTTCATTATTTGAAAATTTTTTAAATTCCCTTCAATCCTCAATACCAATAATATATTTAGAAAATGGTTCTGGTAAATTATTACCTGAATCAATTACTCCTATTATTGTTTGTCTTGGTTTATCTAATTCTATATTTTTATCTTTTATATCCATGTCCAAAATATTGATTGGTGATTCATACAGAGTCATTGAATTAAAAACCTCAATAATCATAAAAGGATATAACTCATTTATTTTCTTAACCTGCTCTCCAGTAAAAAAACCAAAATTCAAATCTGAATTGAAATCATTTTTAGAAATAATTTTTCTAGATACTAAATCTTCAAAAACCCAAGGCAATGGAAGAGTTGATACATATGCTTTATTTATAACACTATATGAGTAATATTCTTGACTGAAGCCTTCACAAAGAATAATACATGCCAAAAAATACTCGTCTTTTCCTCTAACATAAAGTTCAGCTGAATAGTTTAGAAATTTTTTTAACATAGAAATCAACTTATTATACTCATTGCTATTAATTTCATAAAATATTCTAATGTAACTTTTGCCATCAATTTTTTTTGAGCTAATTGATTTCTGTTTAATATTTAAAATATTTTCTGGATTACCGTCAATATTAAAAATAAATCTTTTAGTTTTAGGAGGAATTATATTAATATATTCAATAAAAAATATAACCTTACCCTCTATTGTTGAATTAAAATTTTCAACTTTTTTAGTAATTGAAAGTAATTTTGTTTTATTTTTTTGAACAATTTCATTTACTTCTTCAAAAGATTTATTATCAATTCTTCCTCTATTACCTTTCTCTTGAAATTTAGTTGCTTTAAGTTTAACTGCCATTATACTCCAAGCCTCTCTTTAGTTCTTTTAGATATTTCATCATCTGATCTAAGAACCAGAAAATTTTTAAATTTATTTCAAAAAATTTGAAGAGTATCAACTTTATTATAAATCTCAGTATCAATAATTACTTCCTGTTCAAATGATTTTAAATCACTAAGTGAAAAGAGTAATTCGTCATTTAAAATAAAAGTAGAGTTCAATAATCTCAAAGATAACTCATTATTTTCATTTTCATCATTGTATAATTTTGCAAATGTCTCAACAGAGAATAATTTTCCTTCTACATGTATATTGAATCTTCTTTGAATAGCGATATCAATTGATTCCATCATATTTGTAGCTGCAAAAATAATATAATTAATATCCAGTTCATCAAAAAATTTTATAAAAGATGCTACAATTCTGTCGTGTTCTGCAACATCATTTTTATTCTGTCTATTTGAAATTACAGAATCTAACTCATCAAAAAATAAAATTACCTTTTTATTTTTATATTTTAAATTTAAATTTGTTACCAAAGAAATTAAGTTTAATTGTGTTTGTCCTAATTTTGAACTTAAAATACTTTCTAAAGTTATCTTTTCAAATAATAAATGCTTATTAAGATACGCAATTTCTTCAACTAATGATGTTTTACCAGTTCCTGTTTTACCATAAAATAAAATTTTAAGTCCTCCTATTTTTTCAATAAGAGTTTGACTATTTAATAATTTATTTATTTTTTCAATTTCTAATTTGTATATTTCCTTAATTGAAGAACTACTTTTTATTATTGAAGAAGATTTAAGAACAAAATTTCTTCCTGCATATTGATTCTCTAAAAAATCCATTTCTTCTTTTGAAAATTGATCTTTTAATACTGATTTTAATGTTAAAAAGTCTTCTTCATCCAATTTTTGAATTATATTAAGCACTTTTAATGTTTTTTTACTCACTTTATTCATTTTATTGCCCACTTTCTAAGAGAATTATATCACTTATTAATAATTTAGTTTAATTTATTGCTATATTCTAATAAAAAAGAAAGAGAGTTGTGTTTTTTTAAGTAAACCATAGCATAAAGACTTTTTATTATTAAAATTCATAATAAAAAAGTTTAGTTAAATATCTTTGAATTTAACTAAACACATAAAATTCCATATTGTAAAAATATAAATACTCTTATTTTAAAATTCCTTATTAACTAATATCTTCTCCATTTGATTTAATTACTTTTTGATATCAAAAGAAGCTGTCCTTTCTATAACGTTTCATATCTTTTAAATCAAACTCATCACGATTAACATAAACAAAACCATAGCGCTTTGAAATTCCTTGATGGGTTGAAACCAAATCAATAGCACTTCAAGGATTATAACCAAATAATTTGACACCATCATTAATAATTTTTGGAATTTGTTCAATATGTTTTCTTAAATAATCAATACGATACTTATCATGTATTTTACCCTCACTTGTCAATTCGTCTTTGGCTCCTAAGCCATTTTCAGTAATAATTATTGGTAAATTATATCTATCATGTAATGCTCTTGCAGTTAGCCTAAATCCAAGTGGATCAATTTCTCAACCATATTCACTGGTTTTTAAATGTTCATTCTTTGCTGATTGAAACATTTCTTCTAAGTTAAACCCCATTTGTTGATCGCCAACTTTAAATTCTTGGTCTGTTGTTGGGGCTTTAACACTCATAGAACTATAGTAGTTAAAAGCAATAAAATTAATTTTTGCTTTTTTAAATAATTTTAATTCCTCATTAGTAATTTCAATATTGTAATTATTGCTTTTTCAGAAGTTTAATAAAACTTTATCATAACTTCCTTTTACAAAAGGATCAATATAAATTCAATTTCTAATTAAATTTGCATTATGAGCTGCTAAAACATCTTCAGGTTTATTGCTTTGTGCATAAACTAAAGAGATATTTGGAGCTACTCCTATTTTTGCTTTTTTATCAATAGTTTTTAAAAGAATAATTGCTTTTGCTTGAGCAACATTCATATTATGAAACATTTGATAAGATTCTTGGCCTTTATCAATTCCTGTCATTTGTTTTCCCAGTAAATGACCAAACATAACTATCATGTTTTGTTCATTAATTGTTTGTCAGAATTTGACCTTACCTTTATACTCGTTAAATAGTGTCTTGGCATATTTTAAATAAGCTTCTACTATTAAATCCTTATTTTTCCAACCACCTTTTTCTTCTAGATAATTTGGTAAATCAAAATGGTGAATTGTAACTAAAGGCTCGATTTTATATTTAATTAGCTCATCTAATAGTTTATGATAAAAATCAATTCCCTTTTTATTGGGTTCTAGTTCAATTCCTTTAGGATAAATTCGTGTTCAATTAATTGAAAAACGATAAGATTTAAAACCCATTTCGGCCATTAAAGCAATATCTTCTTTAAAATGATGATAATGATCAGAGGCTACTTTAAAATCAGTAATATCTTTAACATTTAAACCTTTAATAAAACCTCCCGCACTAACATCTTGAACAGATAAACCCTTACCATCTTCATTTCAACCCCCTTCAACCTGGTAAGCACTTGTAGAAGCACCTCACAGAAAGTTTTTTGTTATTTTATTCATACATTTTCTCCTTTTTATTGTCTAATTCTTTTTTTACTAATATAGAAATCTTTTGAATCAATTAACATATAACCAATTTCTAAGGCATTAATGGCATTGTAATATACATCTCCCACTTCTGCCAATACTTTATTGTCAGCTTTTTGACTTATTTCTAATACAACAGTATTAATAGCTTTATAAGATTCTTTTTTTCAATTATTAAACTCATTAATTGCTTTATCATTTTGTGTTTTAACTTTTACTAATTGTTCACTTAACTCTTTAAGTTTTAAATTATTTTCTAATTGTTTATAATTCTCTAATAAAGTTTTTAACTTTGTTTCATTACCTTTCTTATTTGAAACTTTTGCTAACTTTGTAATTAAAGACTGTTTTTTCTTCTCTAATTTTGAAGATAAAATATCTATTTTGGATTCCAAGGAATTAATCTTAATAAAGACTTTCTCAATTTCTTTTGATCTTAAACTATCTTCTAAAGTTATTACCGAGTCTATTTTTTTTAATTCTTCTTGCAATTGTGTTTTTGCAACATCAATTTTAATTTTTTTAGCTAAGCTATAATATTTTAAAAGAGCTTTATTTGCAGATTTAACAGATTTTATTTCATTTTTTCTTTCAATATACATTAGGTAGGCAACTGCTGCCGCTGCTGGAATTACTCCAATGTTAAGAATAAATCATAAAACACAATTTAAGACTGCAGAGTTAGGAACTCCCGTAAAAATATTATTTGCCGAAGGCATTAATTTTACTCCATTAATTACTGTTTCAACATATCTTGGTTCCATTAGTGTCCCTGTAAAACCAAAGATCCCTAAACCTCCAGAAGTTCTTGCTTCAATTCCCATTAAACCAGATAATAATCCAAAAATCCCTGCTGCAATAACTCCTGAAATAAAGGGTCGCATTTTTGGTAAGTTAATTCCATAAAGTATTGGTTCAGTTACTCCAACAATTCCTCCAGGAATAGCTGCAATAACAGTTGATCTTAACTGACCATTTTTGGTTCTAATAGCCACCCCAACTGCTGCACCAACTTGAGCAAAAACAGCGATGTTAATGGCCATTAAAGTTGTAAAGTGACCCGCTGCCATTGGCATAACTACAGTCATAACAACTGGTACATGCATTCCTGTAAGAACCAATGGTTGCCAAGCTGCAACAAATATCATAACTCCAAATCCATAAGGAATTTGTGATAAATAACCAACTATTAACGCCATAAATTGTTCTACTAAAAATAATATTGGTCCTAATACAAAGAACATTGATCCATAAGCAATAATAACTATTAATAAGGGTCTAAATAAAACATCAATTGAAGTAGGCATTCAAACCTTAATTCATTTATCTAAATAAAAGATAATAAATGCCATAGCAACATGGGGAATAATTGATGAAGTATATAATGCAGCTTTAACAACAAAACCATTAATACTAAATAATGTTAAATCAGGTTGTATACCCAAACCTAAAGGAGCTCCTGCAATTAATAGCGAAAGCAATAACTGCATTATTGTAGGTCCCCCCAATCACTTCATTGCATTATAACCAATAAAAATTCCCATTAGTTTTAGTCCAGTTTCTGAAGCAATATTAATAAATAATGAAAATAAATCCACATTCATATCAATAGGAGCTCCCGTACCAAATTTCATATCAGTAATTACATTTCCCATTACAAGCAAAGTTTTAAGTCCCATTAATAGACCTGAAGCCATCATTATTGGCAATGATGGCATTATAATTGCTCCAACAGCAATCATAAATCTTCTAGCCAAACTTTGCTTATTTATAGTTTTGACTTTAGTTTTATTAGTAGTAATACCTTGAGCAACATTATCTACAGCCTCTTTAACTTTATAAACTTCTCCTCCAATTACAATTTGGATTTGATTTCCAGCTCAAATAATACCTTTAACTAAATTAATATTTTTAATTGCTTCAACATCTACTTTTTTAGTATTAAGCACTTCAAAACGCAATCTAGTCATACAATTATAAACTTGTTTATAATTGTCTTTTTTTCCTACTGCTTTATAAATATCTTCTGCTGCTTGTTCATATTTATTTTTAGTATTTAATAATTTTTGAACTTGTTCTACAGTTGAATTTTCAATAGTTTTTTCTTTAAAAATTAATTCTCCAATTAAGTCTCCTCTTTTTATTAACTTTTCGCCTTGAATATTACTATTAAAACTTCAATCTTTAAATTCATTTAAATCAATTACTATTGGTGTAGATTTGATAATGTTTTTTTCCTCTAAAAGCTTAAAATCTACAGTAACAATTTTTGTTTTTAAATTAATTGAATCTCCCTCATTGACTTTAACATCAAAGGGTTTTCCCTGTAAATGAATTGTATCAAGACCAATATGCATAAGAATTATTGGTCCTTGCTTACTTTTAAAATGAAAAGCATGCTTAGTGTGAAATATTTGAGCAACTGTTCCTTCTTCAAAAGGTGA
Organism: Spiroplasma endosymbiont of Cantharis nigra; assembly: GCF_964019925.1. Classification (NCBI taxonomy): domain Bacteria; kingdom Bacillati; phylum Mycoplasmatota; class Mollicutes; order Entomoplasmatales; family Spiroplasmataceae; genus Spiroplasma; species Spiroplasma endosymbiont of Cantharis nigra. The sequence continues at coordinate 324,349 of NZ_OZ026470.1, read as the reverse complement.
ATAAAAATCACTTGAAGTTGGTTCAATGTAAACTCCCTCTCCCAACATATTTTCAGAAAATACACCATCATTTAAATTTTTTAATGGTTTTATTTTTCCATCTATGGGAGAATAAATTTTAATATTTTTTTCCATTTATGAAATCTCCTTTCATAAAAAGAATACAATTATAAAAAATAATATATATAAAAAATAGTTAAGAGTATTCTACTTTCCTATTAGTGAAATTGAATATATAATTAATTACAAAGTTGTAAAAATAAATATTTTAAAATAAAACTTCTATACTCATAAAGATGTTTTAGATCTTTTGAATCAATACATATAATTTTTTCCTTATTACTAAATTCATTCACTTTTGAATGTGTGCTTAATACTAAATAATTACTATATAAAAAGTCATTTAAAATCATTTCCAAAGTTTTAGTATCTTGTCCACCAACAATAAAAATAACAAAGTCATTTTCATCAACTTTTGCTATTTGATTAATTTGATCAAGCATTTGAGTGTAATAGACACATTCTTTTCCATTTCTTCTTAATAATTCAGCAAAAAATAAGGATTCAAATTGAAATTGATAAGAAGAAAATATATATATTTTTTTTGATTTTTTTATACTTATTTTTGAATTTATAATTTTATTTTCAAAACTTCTAAATTCTTTTATAGCGCCAACTATGTCCGCTTCAAAATCTAAATAATTTTTATTAGAACTGTCCAAATTTTGCTTAGTTTCACGATCAGATATCTCTAATTTTATTTTAAAAATTAATTCTCTATATCCTTTATAACCTAGAGAAATAGAGAACTTAGAAATTGTAGACTCAGCTACATTTGATAACTTAGCTAATTCTTTAATACTTGGTATAACTTTTGTTAAATAGGATTTTAATAAAATCTTTGAAATAGCATTATTAGCAGAATTTGGATTAATATTTATATTAATAAATAACTGATTTAGAACAGATTTCATTTAGTAGCTCCTTTATAGTCAAATATGATTATTAATAAAAAAAAAAAAAAAACAATAATGAATTAAATTTTTTTCAGTATAAATATACTATTGATATATACTTAAAAAAACTAATAAAATTAAAAGTTCCAACTTTATAAAAACTGGAACTAAAATTATATAACTTTTTTAAATATTTATAGCTTTGTAATTTTTTTATCTCATGACTTGAGCAGGAAGTAGTTCATCCTCTACTAATATTTTATCATCAACAATTTTTAATAATAAACTTGGAGCTGCTCCTCTTATTTTTTTCAATTCATTTTTACCATCAGATGAAAAATTACTAAAAGCTAAAGTTAATAAATATTCTGAATCCAAATTATCTGAAATTACTCCTCATGCATAAGCATAATTTTCATTTCAAATTATCTCATTTTCACTTTCGATTTTTTCAGGTTTAGAATATAAAATTAAACCATCTTCATTTATAGGAGTCATTTCACCAAATAAACTTCCTTTTGATGTAAACCCATGTAAACTATCATTTTCATTTAAACCTGGAGCTAAATTCATATTATAGTATCCATGAGTTGTTGTAAACATATAATATCTATCGAATTTTTTATTATAAATTAAACTTGGTCTTTCGGTTTCATCAGAAACTAAATTTGAAGCTCATAGAGGGTTTAATAATTCAACATTTCCACTATCTAAATCTAATTTAGCAATTCCAATAGCTGAATTTGCCATATTTGATCTCTCAAAATCATAATCGTCAGGATAATCTTCAAAACCGCCAGTATATTCAGGTAGTCTTTCTCCTTCTTTACCAGTTAATAAACCTGTATTTCCTTCAAATAATAAATACTCTTGACCTGTTTTTGGATCTCTAAAATAAAATGGATCTCTGAAAGCTCATTTTTGTTTATCATACCCTGTTGCTTCAGCTGCTTCATGAGTTTGATATAAGTCCCCATCTGCTTCAGCAATTATTTTGTGAAAAATAGGTTTCTCAAATTTTGGAGTTATATTATCAAAATTTAAGTTTAGTTTTGCTAAAGCAATTCTTTGATTTCAGTTCTTACCATAAGTAAGATTAGATACAGTATAAAATAAATTAACTTGTTTAGTATTTTCATCATATAAAGCAGAGCCAGATCATTCTTCTGAACCTTTAATTAAATTTTCATATAAAACATATCCCCCTGGAATTCAATTACTTCCTGTTTTAGAATAAAAGTACATAATTTTTGTTTCCCCACTACCATCAGCTGGTTTTGATAAAGCAAATCATATTTGATAACCATTTACAGTTGCTACACTTCCATCATTATTCATTAATGCTCAACTATCTCAAATATCATAATTCTCAATAAAAGCTGTTTTATTTGAATAGTCAATGTTAGGCATTAACCTTTCATTATTGAATTTAACTTTTGATGCTGTCATTTCTGTTCATCTATAAGTATTATGATTAATTTGTATTTCTTCTTTAACTACTATGTTTGATATTGAGGCACTTGGTATTATTACTGTCCCAAGTAAACTTAATAATAATTTCATATTTTATTTCCCTTCTTTCTTAACCCACCCTGCCGCCCTTTTTAGCAATAGTTATTTTATTAATATTTATATAGTTAAGTTAGACCAGAATTTATTTACTTTTTAATTACTTCTTTATCCAAATATATTTTATCAAATATTTAAAAAAATTTCTAATTTTAAGAATTAAAATAGAAATTATTTTAAATAAAATATGAGTAGTAAGTTTTAACTTTTTAAACCGTTTTAATTTAAGGGTAGTTCATATATAAAAATAAAAAAAATCTCATTTTAAAAAGTCATACTATAAATATTATTTAAAATTAGAGATTTATAATTTAAAATGTTTTACTCTTTTGCTTCCAATGCCTTATAAATAGATTCCATATTTATTGGTAATTTAACCAAGTTTTTTATTGGCAAATTATTTTTAATTAGATATAAAAATAAATAATTTATTTGTTTAAAATTTTCAATTGCCACTACTAATGAATTCTCATCAATATCATATTTAAATGTCTTTATGCCTAATTCCTCTAAAAAAGTTCTAAAGTCTTTTTCATCAAACTTTTCATTTACATATAACTTATATTTGGCATAAACATTTAGTTCTTCAGTAGAACCACTAAATATATTTTTTCCATTATCAATAATTATGAAGTCATCAATAATATCTGCAATTTCATCAATGTTATGAACAGTTATCACAACAGTTTTTCCAGCTTTTTTAGCCTCTACTAATAAAGTCTTAATTTTATTTCTTCAATACGAATCAAGGTTTGCTCCAGGTTCATCCAATATAATAATTTCTGGATCTTTAATAAAGCACAGTATTAAATTCATTCGATTTTTCATTCCTCATGAAAAACTTCTAATTGATTTATCCTTTGATTCTCAAATATCAAAGTATTTCATTCAATACTCAATTTTTTTAACTGATTCTTTTTTCTCAATACCCATCATTATACAAATATCTAAAAGAAATTTATATGCACTAACAACATACAAAGAAAAATCCATTTGAGTATAATAACCAATATTTTTGTTTACTAAAAAATACTTTCCCGATTTTCTTGAACTAGTTTCAATTTCAATGTTTCCTTTAAAATCTTTTATTATTCCTAATAATGAGTTTAAAATAACAGTCTTTCCACTTCCACTACTTCCAAGTAATGCTGTAATTCTAGCCCTTTTAATTAAACAATTTAAAGGTCCAATTACTTTCTTTTTATATTTTTTAGTATAGTTATCAAATTTTATAATTTCTTCCATATTTAATTATCCTGTCAAATCTAATTTTTTAAATTTATTTTTTGCTACATAGTAATTAATAATTGCTATTGCTAACTGTAGTACTATATAAAAGTATGGAGCAATAAAATTATTATATGTCTTTTCATCAATGGCATTTCTCTCATTAAGTTTAATCGTATATGTTGGTTTAGCCATAAACAAATTATCTTGCTTATTAAAAATTATTTTACTTGAACTTTCAGGTTCAAATCACATATCATCATAGTTTCTTCCACCATAATAAATATAATTTTGCATCATATTTGAAATAAAGTTCATTTGAAAAAAGATACTGTAAGTTTTTCTTGATTTTGAATACTTAGTTCAGTTTTCATCTTTTATAACAGTGCTATTCTCAAAAATAACCATATTATTTGTATAACGTATAAAATAATTTTCTAGTATTCTTGCACTTAACATTGTAGGAAAGAACAATTCATCTTCAACTAAATTTTCAACTTTAGAGTTTTCTAAAACTAGTTTGTTATTTGAATAAGCAAAGTAGCTTTGATAAAATTCAGTTAAGTTTTTACTCTCAAATAATAAGTTTTCTTCTTCTGGATTTGTTACATTTTTAATATAATTTTTATCAATGTTATCTGGGTCACTTAATAAAATAAAGGTATCAAATAAGTTAGAAAACTTATCTTGAAAATCACTGAATTTAGTTGTTATAAAATTTGTAAAACTAATAAATTCTTCAACAATTTTTATATTCTCTTCATCAAATTCATTACTTTTTATTTTATTTTCTAACTCTTCAATTGATAAAAATCTATATTTTAATTGAAATTTAAATGTAATTTCGTCACCCTTTCACTTTGCAATTTTTGAATTACTGTTAACTCCAACAATTTTAGTTGGAGTTTTTAATTCAACAACTTTATTTTTTTCTTCTATAATTCCCAATTTTATTCAAAATTGTAATCTGTTTTGAATATTTTTATCAGTATCAAAATTATTAGTAAGTGAGTTTGGATCTGTCTCATATTTATTTTTAATAAAATCATCATAAATAGAAAAACTCAAGTTTGGATATTTTAATTGCTTATTTAAAACATGTTTTTTTAAATCATAGCTATCATAGACTTCATTTACAGAAAAAATAGTATTACTGCCTTTATAAGATAAAGAAATCTTTTTACTTTCTTCTCCTTGAATTAAAAATGTATAAGGAAGATTACTAATAAAAGTACTTGCAAGTATTAAAGTAGCTACAATTGTAGAAACTTGAATATTTGTAAATAAAGAAATTAATAAAAAGAAGTTAATTAAAAATACACAACTAATTAATGAGTATACTAAATAAGTTGTTGTAATCTTTAACAAAAATAAATTAACTTCTAGTAGAAAAAGCATATTTATAATATTTATTAATAAATAACTAATAAATAAATTTATAAAAATTAGTAATATAAACGCCATAAACTGATAAGAAAACAATTTCTTTCTTGAAAGTTGCTGTGTAATAATTATATTCATGGTTTTATCATCACGTTTAACTACATAAAAGTATTGAGTTAATCTTAAACAAAGAATAAATAATATAACAAAGATTGTTAATAAAACATAGTAATCAAAAATCATTAGGAAATTACTAATATTTTTTTGAATAACAGAGTAAATTGCTATGAATAAGGAGAATAAAAAATATAGTCCATTAAATATCACAAATGATCTTTCTTTTATAATTAATTTAAAACTAAATTTTACTATTCATAATCCAGGAATAACTTTTTTCATATTTACTATCCAACTTCTATTATATAAATTTCATTAATTATTTAAATTAATTTCCATTTTAAAACAGCTCTTCATTTTTTTATTTAAATAATGTATTTCGTTCTTTAGTAAAACTGTCCATTAAATACTAAAGATTTTTTGTTTTTTCATAAAAATAAATTAAAGTTTTAATAATAAAGAACTTTAATTTTGTAACTATATTTAATTTTTTATTATATAAATTTAACTAATTCTTTGTCACCAAGTTCTATTGCTCCCATAGTAATTTTATCTAAATCAATATAGAAGTTAACATAACCTAAAATGAAGTATAGATTTTTATTATTTCTCTGTTCACTTTTACCATTTGCTTTAATATTAATACCAGTTTTTTTATTAGCTGTTCAATCAAAAGCTGAATATGTTCATGCATTAGAATTTTGCGCTAAATCATTAATTCCTATACTGTACAATGAATCTTCAATAATATTTGTCTCATTAAGTAAATTTTCTCTAGTTTCAACTAAATAAGGACTATTTTTTAAAGTAAAAACTTCGTTAAAGTGACTAGTCAAATTTGCATTTACATTATTTCCATCAGGAAACTTTTTAGTCATTTCATCAGTAAGTTTTGAAGATTTTAAACTCATTAAAAAATCCTCATTTGAATTATAATCTGGATATTCATAATTATGTGAAACTCCAAATACTTTATGTCAAATTTTTAAATTTTCAACAGAGAATTCAGCAATTTTATCTAAAATTTGTGCATCACTTTGATTAATATCTACCATATAATTTACTGCTAATTTAAAATCAGGTAATTCATGAATATAAATACCATTAGCTAAATTAATTGAAAGTCCTGTAAGGTTAACATAACCTAAAGCTGTTGAGCTTTTATATTCACTACTTTCTTTTATACTACTTTCATTTTCTAATTTTAATCCTTCTAAGAAACTTTCTTTTTTAATCTCAAAGTCACTTTTTCAAATATCATAATTTGTTTTCTTAAAATAATGAGTTAATAAATTATTTTTTGTTGTCAAATCATTTGGATTATTTCTAAATATAGTGTTTAAAAATATTCTTCCTGAATCCTCTTTGTAATCAAATTGTACACTTGATTTACTATTATATTTTTTAAATTTATTAATTGTATCAAACATTGAATAATTACTCATCTCTGAAGATTTATATATTAAATCTCCTTCGAAAGAAAGAGGCAATGTATTTCCAACTTTTTCAAAATAATTCTTTTTAATAAAATCAATTAAAGATTTTTCAAAACCATTAGTTTTTGAATCATCTTGATAATATTTTTTAAACTCTTTATCTGTTTTTCCAAGTCCTTCATATGACTTTTTCTTATCTTTAATATCTTCTCAATTTAAATTAGTGTGTTTTTTATCATTTGAATCTGTTGATGAAAAATAATCTTTCGCAATATTTTTGTAAAAGTCATCACTTGCCTTTTTTAAAGAATCACTATTTGTTGAAGTATACTTAAAATTTTCATCTATATCAAAAGTTTCAATTGATTTCTCACCTTTATACTGAATTTGAATTTTATAATCAACAATCACATTCCCCAAATAAAGTTTATCTTCAGCTGAAGATTCATATGATTTAATAATTAATGATTTTCAATCGATGACCACAGCTTTTAATAGATCATTAACATCATTTAAAATAACCTTATACTCATTTACATTTTTCAATTTATTTAATTCCATTGATAATTGATCAACTTCTAATACTTTTTTAATATCTTTTTCTAACTGTTGTAAATCAAAAGGATCAATATCCTCAGCACTTAAATTACTATTTTCAATTATTTTAGTTCTATTTAAAAAATAATATTGGCTCTCTGTGTCCGGAAGACCAACTAAATTTTTATATACATTATCATTTAAATGCTTTCAAAAAATCTCATTAACATCATTTTTTAATGACTTAACAAGTTCATCATAATTTACTACTACAGGTGGAACAACCTCATCTTGACCACAAGCAACTACAGTTGCACTTGATGTTGCTATTAAACTTATTGCTCCTAATAAACTCAATAATTTTCTCATAGTTTCTCCTTTGATTATTTTTATAATCTTATAGTTATTTTAGAAACAAATTAAAAAAAAGCAAGATTTATAAACATAATTTGAAATACTAAAAATTATTTACTAAAATTATATTTTTTTAACACTTTAATGATTATTTTTTAAAGAAATAAAACATATAAGTAGAATTAAATATGAATAACTTTTTTAAAGAAAATATTAATAATTTATAAAATTAGTCCTTATTATTTTATTAAAGTTTCTAAATATTTTTTGTTAAAAAACCAGTAAAACTTCATACTGGTAAAAAGAATTTTTTTAATATATTTTTATATAAACTTAACTATTTCTTTATCGCCAAGTTCTATTGCACCCATAGTAATTTGATCTAAATCAATATAAAAATTAAAATAACCAAACATAAATGACTGAATATAATTCTCTAAGTATACATAATGTTAAAAAAACATAGAATGTATACAAGGAGAATTTTTTATATGTCAAATGTTACAGGTAATAAATCAAATATTTTAAGTATCAAACAAAAGCAAGAGTTAGTAAATAGACACTATAATGAAAATAGAACTTTTAGAGAGCTTTCAATTGAATATGGTGTATCTTATTCAACAGCAAGAAACCTTTGCATAAATTATAAAATATATGGAGCTGAATGTTTAATTTCAAAAACAGGAAAGCACAACAAGCATTCTAGTGTTAGACCAAATTCTTTAGACCCAAAAGATAAGGAACTAGCAATTCTTAAAAAGAAAATTAAATGATTAGAAATGGAAAATGAAGTTATAAAAAAGTTCAATGAAATGATGGAAAATCAAAAGAAAAAATAAATTATATTTATAAAATCATAGAAGAATTTAAATACAAATATCGTATTTCGGATTTATGTAAGCTTTTAAAAATTACTAGATCAAGTTACTATAGGTGAGTTAGCAATGGTAAAAAGGATTATATTATAAAAATAGACATTAATATTGCAAAAGAAATAAAGTTTCACTTTTTTAAATATAAAGGTATTTATGGTAGTCCAAGAATAACAATATGTTTAAAAAATAAGGGAATAAAGATTAGTCAAAATAAAGTAGCAAGAATAATGAGAATATATAAGATGTATTCAGTAATTAGAGTTAAAAAGATGATTAGAAAACCTAAGGAAAAGAAAAGTATTACTCATGGACCCAATATTGTTAATAGAAAATGAGAAATTTATGAGAAGAATGAATGCTGAGTGACTGACATTACTTATTTACCATTAAATAATAAATTTGCTTATCTTAGTATTTTAAAGGATGTTAAGACAGGATTTATAGTTGGTTATAAATTGTCTAAAATAAATGATATAAAAATTTATAGAGATACTCTTATTAATTCAACAAAATATAGAAATGACATAAGTAAATCGCTTATAATTCACTCTGATAATGGTTCTCAATATACATCATTTTTTGCAAAAAACTATTCAAAAAAGAATAATATAATTATTTCTTTATCAAGACCTGGAAATTCAATAGATAATGCAATGTGTGAAACATTTTTTTCTTCATTAAAAGAGGAATGAAAAAAAGAGTTAAAAGTAAACTCTTTTGAAAAATTGGAAAGCTCTATTAGTAAATATATTCACTTCTATAATTATGAAAGAATACGAGTTAAAACTTCTAACCCTCCATCTTATGAATACTTTAATAATTGAAACAAAATAAAAGTAATTGCATTAAATGCAATTACTTTATAAAAAAACATTTTGTATACTTGACAAAGTATATTCAGTTAAGAACTTCTCAATATCTAAATTTTTAATACAAACAGATAGAGGCACAGCACTTGCCAATAAAATGATATTTAGTTTTATTAATAAGAACAGTAATTTTTTAACTTATTCTATGTCTGAAGCGGGTTTTAAGCATAATGCTCCAACCGAATCACTTAATGGATGAGTGAAAAATAAATTTTATAAACAATATAGTAATTAATTTACTTCAATGAAGGATTTTCATAATAAGTTCGCAAATTTTGTAGAAATGTGAAATTTAAATCATGATTTTAAATATAATATAAATAGAAAAAAACAGTTTGCAAATATTGCAAACTGGTAAACTTAGGCTATCGCATTCTATCATATTTATTTTTTTAAAATATTATATTTTTAATATATTTATTTCATTTATATTTAACCTTAAAAAAACAAGTAGTCAATCTACTTGTAAAATTTGTTATTAACTTTTTAATTTTAATAGTCATTCTTTTATATAAACTTAACTATATCTTTATCATTAAGCTCTAAAGCCCCAAGAGTTATTTTATCTAAATCAATATGGAAATTAAAATAACCAAATGTAAATGACATTATATTATTATTTCTATTTTCACTTTTACCATTTGCTTCAATATTAATACCAGTTTTTTTATTAGCTGTTCAATCAAAAGCTGAATATGTTAAAGCTCCTACACTTTTAGAGTCTGGTGTACTAATTGACATGTTATATATAGATTCTTCAAAAAGATTTGCATCATTAATCAATTTTATTTTAGTATCCTCTAATAAAGCAAGTTTATTTAAACTAAAACTGTTATTAAAGTAATAAGTATGATTATTTCCTCACTCTGGTGGGTTTAAAAAAAAACTAGCAGATATTTTTTCAGTAAGCTCTGAAGATTTTAGACTTACTAAAAAATCTTCTTTTGAATTGTGTTCTGGATATTCATAACTATTTGAAACTCCAAATATTTTATGTCAAACTTTTAAACTTTCAACGGAGAACTCAGACATTTTAGATAAAATCTGAGCGTCACTTTGATCAATATCAATAAAATAGTTTACAGCAATTTTAAAATCTGGTAGTTCATGAATATAAGTTCCATTTGCTAAATTAATTGAAAGCCCAGTTAGATTAATATAACCTAAAGCTGTTGAACTTTTAAACTCGTTTGTTTGCTTTATTTGATTGCTTACTTCTTCATTTAATTTTAATTCCTTTAGAAAATTATCCTTTTGATTTTCAAAATCAGATTTTCAAACTTTATAATTTGAAATTTTAAAGTACTGAGTTGATAAAATATTTTGTGTTGCTCCACTATTTGGATCTTTTCTAAAAACAGTATCTAACATTATTCTTCCTTCATCTTGACTATAATTAAACTTTATTGATTCTTCATTTTCATAGTTTTTATATTTATTTATACTGCTAAACAATGAAAATTTATTCATCTCAGAAAATTTGTATATTAAATCTCCTTCAAAAGAAAGAGGTAAGGTATTTCCAACTTTATCAAAATAATTTTTCTTAATAAAATCTATCATTGATTTTTTAAAACCATTTTGATTAGAGTCATCTTGATAATATTTTTTAAACTCTTTATCTGTTTTTCCTAAACCATCAGAAGACTTTTTGTTAGATCTAAGATTTTCTCAATTTAAATTAGTATGTTTAATATCTGATGAATCAGTTGATGAAAAATAGTCTTTTGAGATATTTTTATAAAAATCATCACTTGCCTTTTTTAAAGAGTCACTATTTGTTGAAGTATATTTAATGTTTTCATTTATATAAAAGCTCTCAATATCTTTTTCCCCTTTATACTTAATTTCAATTTTATAATCAACAATTACATTTCCCAAATAAAGTTTATCTTCTTCAGATTCATAAGATTTAATTGTCAATGAACTTCAATCAAAAATTATATTTGCTAATAAATTATTAACATCATTTAAAATTACTTTATATTCATTTACATTTTTTAAAGTATTTAAATCTTTTGATAATTGATCCATTTCTAAAATTTTCTTCAAATCATTTTCTAATTGTCGTAAATCAAAAGGATCAAGTTCAGCTGCACCTTTTTCACTATTTTCAGTTATTTTAGTTCTATTTAAAAAATAATAATTACTTTCTGTATCTGGAAGACCAACTAAATTTTTATATACATTTTCATTTAAATGCTTTCAAAAAATTTCATTCACATCTTTTTTCAATGACTGAACAAGTTCCTCATAATTTATTCCTATAATAGGTGGAACTACTTTATCTTGGCCACAAGCAACTACAGTTGTACTTGATGTGGCTATTAGAGTTACTGCTCCTAATAAACTCAATAATTTTCTCATATTTTCTCCTTTGATTATTTTCTATAATCTTATTATCTATTCTAAGACTAAACAATAAAAATTCAAGGTATTATAAAAAAATAAAAAAAATAAAAAATATTTTTAAAATATATCCGTACTACATATAAGAATAAAACATATAAGTAGAATTTAAAAAAATATTTATAATTTTAAAAACTTATAAGTTAAATTTATTAATGCGATATCTTAATTTTACCAGTTTGCAATATTTGCAAACTGCTTTTTTCTATTTACATTTATATTTTAACGTGTGATTTAAATTTCACATTTTTACAAAACTTGCAAACTTTATTTATGAGTAATAAGCGATTATGTCGCTGTATAATAACAAGCGACTTTGTCCTCCTTTATAATCAATAAATGAAACTTTTATGACGGGACTAACATGAAACAAGAGCAATTAAGATTAATTAAAAAATTATTTTTAAAAAAATCTATTAAAAGAGGCCTTTTAGTTAGGTTGTAGTATTAGACATATAAGACGAAATCTTAAGCAGTATCAAGAGATTGGAGCAAGAAATTTTATTCATTAAAATACCAATAAAATGCCTGTAAATAAACTTCAATAATTTTTTAAAGATGAAATAATAGAATTCTTTGAAACTTAATATTATGACCTTAGTATTAAACATTATTGAGAATTAAAATAAAATAGTATAATAAGTTACTCTGCAATCAGACACATATTAATAGAGGAAAATATTTTAATTAATACTCTAAAAAGCAGGAAAGCAAAAAAAAAAAAAAAATGTAAAAATTTAAAGGCAATAAACCAAGAAAATTTAACAAGGTATTGGGGAGGCTAAGTAACATTATTTCCTAAAATTTTGGATCATTTCGTTTGGTGTACATCCATTTTTTAAGATTATATTTGTACTATTAAAAATTTTAACAAATTTATATATACAACTTCTAAAATGTTAATCATTATTAAATTTATTACCAAATATTAAATAAAAATACTTTTTGACTCATCTATTTGTTTGTTCTACAAATTGATTACCTTTAAATCCTGATACTGAATTTGATCTAATTATATTATGTTGCTTACAAAATTTTTCTGTTTCTTTACTTGTAAATGCAGAACCTAAATCACTATGCATAAATAATTTTATTTATTCTAACTAAGTCCATTTTTCTTACTAAACCTTCTAGCATTTCAAGAGTTACTAGTATATTTTCAGAGTTGCCAACTGAATATGAACTAATTTCATTAGAGTAAAAGTCATATGCAGGTAAAAATAAGCGTTTTGTTTTAACTGCTGCATTTAAATATTTTTAAATCATGTACCATCGATTCCAATCTTTTCTAAATATTTATTAGAGCTATAATCTCCTTTTATAAGATCTAATGAGGTATATTTCTTATGAGTACTTATTCCCATTCTTGTTTTTGATTTAGAAGATGCTATTTCTTTTTTTAATTTTAATAAAATTTCTCTTCTAAGTTCAATAATTGTCTCTCTAGAAAGATTTATATTGAAGTCTTTTAATATCTTTAATAGAGTCCATTTTTTCAGCACCAAATATACCGTCCTTCCTTGAATAAATACTTTCTACAGCTTCTTTTGCATGAATATGATATTGTCTTTTATATTCGGGTTTTCCTCTTTTAATTCAATTAGTATAACTACGATAACCAACACCATCAATTAGAATAGTTTGTTTTGCATCATTTCCCATTAATGATAATTCATATACTGTTTGATATATCTGAGTTATATCTTTTTTTGTATATGCCCTTTTATTAACCTTTTGATAACCTATTAGAAATGATGCTATGGACTTTTTTAATAACTTAACTTCCTTCTCTGCTTGTTCTCTTTTCTTCTTTTCCTTCTTAAGTTCTATTAAATCAGCACTTCGTTTAATTTGTGATTCTAATTCAAAAGCCTCTTTTTCAATTCTTTATTCTCTTCACTATATTTGCTAACTTTATTTTTAAGTCTAACTTCATTGGTTTTACTACGTTTTTTCCTCTCAAATACTTTAATATCAGATGACTCGTGATATTTTTGATATCAATCTAAAATACTTGAATTAGCTTTTATATTATATTTAATTGCAATATCTTTTAATTTAATTCCATTAATATAATCATTAACAGCTTGAATTTTTAACTCATTTGAATATTTCATTTAGATACAACCTTTCTTGCTAATACAATTATAATCTTGTTCGGAATTATAAAACGAAAAAATTGGGAGACCTATGTACTTAGCCCCCCAATACCCAACTTAAAAGAACTTGCACTTGATTTTAAATCAGGTGCAAGTTCTTTTTTTTTTTTTTTTATTATAAATATAATCTTGAGGATTATTTTTATAAAATAAATTCTCTGAACTTAGTTATAAAATTCTCAAATGAAGGAAAACTATTTCCATAATCTTTGAAGAAAATATCTTTGTATCATCCATTTAAAGATTCAGTAGGATAATTGTATTTAAATTCAACATCGGGCATTGACAGTGTAAGATTATTTTATTTATCAAATAATCTCTTAACAATAAGAGAAGTATTTGCAACACCTATATCTGATTGAATGATTGAATGCTCTACTAAATTAGCACTGACATTTTTTTTAACTTGTGATAAAACATTGCAAACACCTGTACTATTAAACTTTACTTTTTCTATTCGCAGCTAGGAGGTATTTTATATAAATATATAAATTACTTTAGAAATGTGTTCCAAAAAGAGTTATATTGAAAGTTGAAAATTACCTAACTTCAAGATTCTTAAAACTTTAAAATTTGAATAACGTTCTTAGCTATAAATTAAATAGAAAACAGTCTGCAAATATTGCAGACTGATGAACATAGATTATCCCATTTTTTTATGAAAATACAATAAAGTCCTTTTCTCTTGTTGGAGATTTTTTTATACCATCAATTATTTGATCTAAATCAAAGTGGAAATTTAAGTAACCTAAATTTCAATAAAATAGTTTTTCATTCATATGATTAGCACCTTGAAGCCAGACGCTTAAAAAGATTCCCCTTTGACTATCATAATTTCTAAAATATTGACTTCTGCTACCTCTTGTTGCATAATTTGAAGAATCAGAAGATTTTCTAGAATCAAAAATGTATAATGAATTTATTGGCAAGTTTGCTAATTCTAACATTTCTTCTTTATAAGAAAGTGTAATTGCATTTTCCAATGAAAGAGTTGGGTTCACATATTCTAATCCACCCATACTAGATAGTGGAAAATTAATTGCATTAGTAAAATCAGATTTCTTAATTGCCATTAAAA